>JAFYIA010000041.1 GCA_017538865.1 Aeriscardovia sp.
GAGCGCGATCCCGGGGCGGCCAGTGAGGTACCCGGCGGCGGCCGCGGCTTCGACGGCTGCGTCCTCCCTGCGGAAGGCGTAGAAGTGGATCCCCTCCATCTCCATCAGGCGGGAGACGTCCGTGACGGGTATGCCCACGAGGCCGTAGACGTTCTTAACCCCATTGGCCTTGAGGGCTTCGACCAGGAGGTCTGCGCCGTTCATTTTTACAGTCATAATCGCTCCTTGCATCACAAAAAGCCAATTAAAAAAGCGGGCGCCTTTCCTCACGCACTCGCGTTGGGAAAAGCGCCCGCAATGATTAAAAACTTAATCTTGCCCCCCATTATAAGAGGCTGTTCGGAGTTTGCAAATCAGTCGGCAATCTCTATGGATTCTTCGCCCTTGGGGGTCTCGATCTCCTTGGGGATGGTGAGGGTGAGGATGCCGTCGGAGAGGCGCGCCTTGATGTCGGCGGCAACCAGGTCCTTGCCCACGTAGAAGGTACGGGAGCACGCTTCCACGGAGCGTTCGCGGCGCAGGTACTGCCTGCCGGCCTTGCCTTCTTCCTCCTTCTCGCCCTTCTTTGCGGACACTACCAGGTACCCGTCCTTGAGCTGGAGGTGGATTTCCTTCTTGGTGAAGCCCGGCAGCTCTATTTCCAGCTTGTAGTCGGCAGGGGTCTCAGAGATGTCGGTGCGCATGAGGGAGGCCATGGGGGCGCCCTGCTGGCGCCCGAGGATCGCGCCCCAGGGGGTGTCGGCCAAATCGTTTATCACATCAGGCAAAAACGCCATAATCTCTTTCCTTTCGTTTATCTTCTTCTGTCCCTTCCAACAGCAAACTGACAGGAATTATTCATTTTTACTCAGAGAAAAATCCGATTTCCTGGTAATACTTGTTAGAGTAAGCACTTTACAAGTTAGGAGTGGAAATGAAAGAGGACATAGTTACGGTCCTTGTGGAAATCCCCAGGGGCTCCAGGAACAAGTACGAGCTCGATCCCAAGAGCGGGAGGATAAAGCTGGATAGGACCCTGTTCACGGCCATGGGCTACCCTGACGACTACGGGTTCATAGAGGGGACCCTGGGCGAGGACGGAGACCCGTTGGACGCCCTCGTGATGGACGTAATCCCGGTATTTCCGGGCTGCCTCATAGAGTGCAGGGTGGTGGGCATGTACCACATGGTCGACGAAGAGGGCGGGGACGACAAAATCATCCTCGTGCCCAACGACGTGAGGTACGACGCCATAAGGGATATAGACGACATCGAGAGGTTCCACAAAGACGAAATCTGCCACTTCTTCGAGCAGTACAAGGCCCTGGAGCCCGGAAAGAAAGTGAGGCCCGGGGCCCACATGGAGGACAAGGCCCACGCCATGGACTGCCTGAGGGCGGCCCAGGCCAGGCTTAAAGAGTCCCTCTAAGCTAAATTCCCAGCGCACAAAAGAGGGCTGGAATCAGAGCCCCCAGCGCCACGGGTATGAAAAGCGCCGGCGCGAAAGCCGGAGCGCGGCCCCCGGGAGGGGCCAGGAGCGGATCCTCCTTGACCGATTCCACCACCAGGAGGAACCCCAGGCCGAAGAGCAAAAGCTCGCCCAAAATCCCTATTATCATCAGGGCCCCTTCTTCCCATCCGGCATTTTCCATCCACAGCCCCGGAACGAATACCCATCCCATGAGGCTTATGGATAGGAAGGCGTGCGCCGAGAGGGAGGAGAGGGACCAGAGGGCGTTGGTGCGCCTCTTTCTGAAAATCTGGAAGAAGAAGGCGGAGGCCAGGGCGCAGAGCAAAAGGAAAAGCGCGGATTCGAACCATGCCCTCGCAGGCGTCGGAAATGGAAGGTAGAGGAAGACGGCGCTGAGAACGAGGGAGGCGGCCCCGAAGAAAGACCCGAAACCCTTGGGGAAGCGCGGGGCCATGACGTCCACCTTAGGAAAGGTGGCGTTCAAAAGGGCGTTCAGGAAAGCCTCAAGGGCGAGGGCGATTATGCGGCCGGCCCAGAGCCCCCCGCGCCCGGCCTTGTCCCAGAGGGCGGGCAGGAAAAACAGGACGCCCATGATCGCGGCCCACGCCAGGGACATCCTTAAAAACCTTTTGGCAGACTTCATCCGCCCCCGCCTTTTGGAAGTTGCAAAGTTGACAGTGTGACTATGTAAATCTAGTACTTTAAACGCGCTTCACAAAGGGGCACAAACCCTTCAAAGGGCAGGAGGCGCACTCGGGGGACTTTGCGCGGCACACCTTCCTTCCGAAGGCTATGAGGGTGTGGGACATCGATATCCACTCTTTTGGCGGGAATACGGCGCACAGCTCCCTTTCGATCTCCCGGGGATCGGGGTGGGGTTTTGACCATTGGCTGTGCCAGCGCAGGCGGGAAGTCACCCGGGCCACATGGGTGTCCACGGGGAAGCCCGGAACCGAAAAGCCCTCGGCCAAAACCACGTTCGCGGTCTTCCTCCCTACCCCCCTGAGGCTTGTCAGGCCCTCCATGGTCCCCGGGACTTTCCCGCCCCCCTCTTCCAGCTGCCGGGAGAGCTCCCTCAGGCTTTCCGCTTTCGCCCTGTACATCCCCAGGGGCCTTATTATCCCCTCTATCTCCCCTTCCCCCGCCGCGGCCATGGCCCGGGGGGTGGGGAAGGCGGCGAAGAGGGCGGGGGAGACGAGGTTCACCCTCTTGTCGGTGGTCTGGGCGCTGAGGACGGTGCAAACCAAAAGCTCGAACCTGTTTTTAAACTCCAGCGTGCACCTGGCGTCCGGGAAGGCCGCCCTGAGGATCGCCGCTTCCTTCAAAATCTTCCCTTTAGGAGCTTTTTCCATCTCCCCTCCAATTTGGTAGGCCGATTTTATAAAGTCTAAGGTATGAAAATGAGAGAAGCCCGAACCGGGGACTACAGCGCCAAAAAGTGGATTACGTTTTCATCCCTTGTGGTAGTCCTGTCCCTGATCTGCTGGGGGATCTGGGCCGCTGCGGAGAAAATCTCCGACAGCGGCCGGCAGATCACGATCGGCCTGCAGGACATGCCCACTTCTCTCGATATGCGCACCACGTGGAACCCCAACGCCCAGAGGGTACTCCTGCAAAACGTCTACCAGGGCCTGCTGGTCAGAAACGATCAAAACGAAGTGTCTCCGGGGCTGGCTTCGGGGTGGAATGAGAGCGAAGGGGGCCTGCTCTACACCTTCCAACTGCGCAAGACCTACTTTTCCGACGGGAAAAGGGTGGTGGCGCAGGACGTCATCTGGTCCATAAAGACGCTGGTAAGCGAAAAGTATCCGGGCTACCTCGACTTTGCGGGCGTGAGCTCTTTTAGCTCCCCCAGCCCTTACACCGTCCAGATCCACCTTTCGCACCCCAACCCGGAGCTCCTCTGGTACCTGGCCGGCCCATCGTCCATCGTCATAGAGCCGAACAAGTACAACTACCAAGGGCTGCCTGTGGGGGCCGGGCCTTACGTCGTCTCTTCCCAAGGACCCCAGTCCATCACCCTTACCCGAAACCCCTACTACTGGTCCAAGCCCTATTACTCGACCGTGGTCTTCAAGTACTTTTCCTCTTCTGCAGACGAAGTCTCGGCCCTCAAAGACGGGCAGATCCAAGGGGCCTGCGATCTCACTTCCTCCTCCGCCATCCCCTCTTCCTACAAGGTCTACAAGGGCCTGAGCAGCAAGATTGTCACCCTCGTCTTCAACGATCACCCCTCCAGCCTGATGAGCGACTTGAAGGCCAGGCAGTCTATGAGGCTCTTAATCGACAAAGACCAGGTGATAGCCGCCTCGGGCGGCCTCGGCCTCGCCGTGGCGGGCCCCGTCCCCATGCTGGACCCCGGATATGAGGACCTGACCTCGCAGTTCCCCTACAACCAGAAGGAAGGGGAGGAGAGCATGGACTACTACTTCAACAAGACCTTTACCCTGGCCTACAGAAACTCCCTCGTCAAGCCTGCTGCCGAATCTATAAAGAAGCAGCTGGCCCAGTTCGGGCTGACCGTAAACATCTACAAGCTCACCCCCGACCAGTGGGACAACGACGTGGTGTCGAGCACGAAGTACGACATGGTCCTCTACATCAGCGGCGGGAGCCATACC
>JAFYIA010000042.1 GCA_017538865.1 Aeriscardovia sp.
CTTGATCTTTTTCGCCCGCTCGTCCATCGCCTTATTGAACTTGGGCATGACGAATTTGGCGAAGACTATGAGGAGCACGATGAGAACTACCGAAGACCAGATGAGATCATAGACTTTGGGGAAAAACAGATCGGATCCTGAGCCCGCTGCTAACACAACCATCGGGACCTCCCGGGGGAATTACTGTATGAAGGCCAAGACGAAGCCGAGGAGGGCTATAACCTCGACGAAAGCTATGCCCAGGAGCATGAGGACCATGAGCCTGCCCCCCAGCTCCGGCTGCCTGGCGGTCCCCTCTATGGCCTTGCCGGCAATCATGCCCATGCCGATTCCGGGCCCTATGGCGGCGAGGCCGTAGCCTATCACCGACACGCTTCCGGTCACGGCTGCGAGCGTAGTTACATCTAGCATTTGACTATCCTTTCACCTTTGACAGGCTCTTTGCCTTGTTCGGCCTGATTTTCGCCTGAAGTTTGGAAACCTTGACGGGGTCCCCCGCCCCCACTTCGGAGCTGTCGGGGATGCTGAGCATTATGTAGGCCGCAGTCAGGACGGAGAAGATGTAGGCCTGGATGGCGTCCACCATCATCTCGAAGCACGTCATCACAAAGCCGCCCAAAAGGGAAACGACCCCTATCCACTTGAGGTCCCAGCCCGTGGAGAAGAAGAACCACTGCGTAGCCGCAAAGCACAGCCCCACCAAAAGGTACCCGGCCACCATGTTTATAAACAGCCTTATGGTCAGGGAGAAGGGGCGGATAATGATTATTTCCAACAGGTTTATGGGGACAAGCAGGATGTAGATCGGCCACGGCACGCCCTTGGGGAGCAGCTCGTCTTTGAGGAACTTCCACAGGCCCTTGGTGCGTATTCCGGCCGCCCAGTAGGTTATAAGCGACCAAATGGCCAAGACTAAGGGCATTGCGATGGTGGTGTCGGCGGCCACGTTGGCTCCCGGTATGTTCTCGCAGAAATTGAAGAGGAATATGGAGACGAAGAGGGTGACTATGAGGTTGGTGTACCTCTCCCCCTGCGCCTCTCCGAGGAACTCGTAGACTATGCTGCTGCGCAAAAAGTCTATGACCCACTCTACGGCGCTTTGAAACCTGCCGGGGACTACTTTGGCCCTGGCCGCCGCCACGCACATAATCAGCAAAATCAGCGCCGTGGCTACGAGCCTTATGAGGATGATGCTGTTTATGGCGAAAATCGTGCCATGGAACAAGGGGGCGTTGGGGAGGAGTTCGCTTACCGATGGAAAATCCGGTCCTGAAGCCAACAGCAATTCAGGCACTTTCTAGGATGAGCATTATCCCTCGCCTTCTACTCGGTTGTCTCGTCGATTGCGCGCGATTCAAAAAAGTAAAAATCGGCGTTACACCTCATTAATTTATAGGTATCGCCAGACAACCCCCGGCTTTTTTCATGCCCGTTGCGCGAGCCGCCTTTCCCTGTTACAATGGGTCGTGCGACGCGGGGTGGAGCAGCTCGGTAGCTCGCTGGGCTCATAACCCAGAGGTCTCAGGTCCAAATCCTGACCCCGCTACGAAACGGGCCCCCTTTTGGGGGCCTTTTTTGATCCCAAAAGGAATTCGGCCCCTCCGGGGCGGATTCCTACTCTCCGAATTCCTTCCTTATCCTGGCGCTGTCCTCGTCGTACCTGGGGGCGTCCTTTTGCGCGCCGTAAGAGTTCCAAGTCCCGAACTTGAAGGGGTCGCCCAGGACGAGCTGGCCGTCGGGCATCTCTTTGACCATGCCCCTCGAAACTATCTGGGGCATGCGGCGGGTGTCGTCGACGTTCAGGCAGAGCCCGCAGGGAACGCCGGCCTTCGAGATTTTCTTTTGCCAATCTTCTGCGGGGGCGCAGGAGAGCACCCCCTCCATGAGGGACTTGACCTTCTTCCAGTTCTTTTCCCTCAGGTCGTTTGTAGACATCTCGGGATCCTGGGCCCACTCGGGGTGGCCTAGGCAGGAGCTCAAAAGCCCCCAGAGCCTGTCGTTTCCGCAGCATATCGCCACCATCTCGTCCGCGCACATGAAAGTGTCGAAGGGGTACATGTAGGGGTGGCGGTTTCCAATCCTCTTGGGCCTCTGCCCGAGCCCCAAAGAGCTCATGAGGCCTTGGGCCATGAGGGAGAAGGAGGTGTCGAGCATGGAGATGTCGACGGTGGTCCCCTTTCCGGTCTTTTCCCTGGCGTAGAGGGCCGTCACAATCCCGGCGTAGCCATGGATGCCGGCGACGATGTCGGAAATGGAGGTGCCGACGCGGGTTGGGAGGCCGCCTTCGTCGGCGGGGAGGCCGGTGAGATCCATAAGGCCGCTCCAGGCCTGTATGACGGTGTCGTAAGCGGCCTCTTGGGACATGGGGCCCCACTGCCCGAAGCCTGAAATGGAGCAGACGATGAGGCGGGGAAACTTTTTGACGAGCTCTTCGGGATCCAATCCGTTTTTGGCCATGACTCCGGGGCGGAAGTTTTCCACCACCACGTCGGCTTTTGCAATCATCTTCATGAGGAAGGCGTGGTCGTCGGGATCGCGAAAGTCCAGGGCTATGGATTCTTTCCCGACGTTGGCTATGCGGAAGTAGTCGGAAGATCCGTCGGCCACATAAGGGCCCATGCTCCTGGTGTCGTCCCCCTTGGGAGGCCTTTCCACATGTATCACCCTGGCTCCCGCGTCCGCCAGCATCCTAGTGCAGGTAGGGCCGGAAAGCACCCGGGTGAGGTCCACTACCACCACGCCCTCGAGGGGGTAAGGCTTATTGGGATCCAGACGCGAGTTTTCCTGCGCTGCCTTCTTATAGTCGGGATCCTGCTTTTCTTGCATTTTTTTCCTTTCACAAAAGCCCAATTAACTAAAAAAGCGGGTCCTCCCGGCATCTGTGCGCCGGAAAGCTCCCGCAGGTCTTCAAATCCCCCAAGGCCGGCCCTCTTTCCAAGAGATTTTACCCCGGAAACAAGGCCCGGCCTTCCTTAGGGTTTGCGGGGCCGCTGGGGCCCCGCAAACCAACTATAGGAAGAAAAGACGGTTTACCACTCAAAACAGCGGCACAAGCTTCTCTCGCGCGTTAAAGGGCGTGGGAGATGAGTGGTATCAGCCAAATCCACAGCACGCATGTGCCTGCGAAACAGACTGTGGAAATAGCCAATGTACTTGTACCTTCCTTGACGTAGATGTTGTTTTGACTGGAAATTATGACGCCGCTCATTGCAGGGGGCAGGCCGGTTCCAAGGGCCAGCATCTCGAGGAGTATGAGGCTGTTGCCGTGCCTCCACATCCCGCACAGGAATCCTACAAAGACCAGGATTCCGGGCATGAGGAGAAGGCGGTAGAAGACATTCCAGACGATTTCCCAGCTGAATGCGAAAGTGCCAGTGGCTGCCAAAGCGACGCCGGCGGCGAGGACGGCGACGCCGGAATTTGCCTTGGCTATCAAGGTGAAGTTCGGAGTGAGCCAAGAAGGCCACGGGATTCCCACCAAAACCCAGATAACAGCAAGGATGGGGGCTGCGGCCACGGGCTTGCGGCAGGCGCGAAGGATTGACCATCCGGCCCCACGGTGAATCTTCTTGCCCTTGTCGTTGTACTCCTTCAGAGTGCCTGCTTTGGCGGCTTGCTCGTTCAGGTAAGACTCCACCAAGGACACGCCGATAGGAATAGTAATGGCGTTTACAACTATAGATATAATGCCGATCACCAAGTTAGTGTTGGTGGTGTCTCCGAAAATCGGGTCGAGCACTGCAAATCCCAGGAACCCGATGGTGGGGGATCCTGCAATCAGCGCGCAAATGGCGGCTTCGGCCTTGTTGCGCTTGAACAGCCACTTGTCCAAGTAGTAGCAGACCATGAAGAGCGCGGTGACGCCGATAAAGGAAATGAGGGTTAAAACGCCATCCTGGATGAAGAGCTTTCTGGAAGCCTTGGCAATCGACGCAAACAGGGCAGCGGGAAGTGCGACATCCAACACGAAGTAGTTCAGAGCCTTTCGGCCCTCATTGTCTATGAAGGGCTTCTTTTGGCCCTTCCATTTCCACCCTAGGCACCAGCCTAGGGCCATGATGACCAGAATTGGGATAAGGTCATCGATAATAATCTTTCCTATATTCATTGGACACTCTCAAAAATAGGAAAATAAAGGGGAAGGCAAATTCCGCTCTGCCTTCCCCCTTTCATTGTTCGCCTACAATTCCAGTCGATCTACTTAATCACTTCCGGAGCGGCGTTCTTCGGCCCGCGGGCCTCGGAAATCGTTCCGTCTGCAACCATGCCCTGGATGTCACTCTCGCTGAAGCCGAGGCCGGTGAGAATTTCCTTGTTGTTCTCTCCGAGATCGGGGGCGCGCTTGTAGTCGGGCTTGTAGTTGGACATCGTGAAGGGGAGCCCAATGGTCTTGTAGTCCCCGCGGTTGCCGCCCTCGTCGATGGTGACGATAGTGCCGTCGGAGTTGAGGTCAGGATCGTTCTCGAGCTCGTACCAGTCCATGATGGGCCCGCAGGGAAGGCCCGCCTTTCCGAACATCTCGGTGAGGGTGAACTTGTCGTAGTTCTTGGTGAAGTCTTCGATTTCGGCGTACAGCTCGTCTTTGTGGAGCTGGCGGTGCTGCCAGGTGTCGAAGCGGGGATCGTCGATGAGCTGGGGCTTGCCTATGGTGTTGCACAGAGCATCCCAGCTGGACTTGGGATCCTGGATGACGATGTAGACGTAGTCGTTGGGGTCGGTGTCCCAGCCCTTGGCCTTGTAGCACCATCCGATGACCTGCCCGCCTTCGGTGTTCTCGGCCCTGGGGATTGCCTTGCCCCACTTGAAGCCGGTGTTGTAGACGGCGTAGTGGGGGAGGGCGCCCAGGTTGTCGAGCATGATCTGGTCGCGCAGCTTGATGCGGCACAGGTTTATGGTGGCGTTGACCATGGACTGGTACACGAAGCACCCTTCACCGGTGCGGTCCCTCTGGGCGAGGGCGGCGAGGATGCCGATGCAAAGGTGCATGCCGGAGTTGGAGTCGCCGAGGGCGGCCGCGGACTGGGTGGGGACGTTGAACTTGCCCTCGTTCCAGCCGGTTGCGGAGGCCGCGCCGCCGGCGCTCTGGGCCACGGGCTCGTAAGCCTTCACGTTTTCAAAGCGGGAGCCCTTGTTGAAGCCCTTGATGCTGCCCATGATGAGGCGGGGGTTGAGCTTGTGCACGTCTTCCCAGCCGAAGCCGAGCTTATCGACGCCGCCGGGCTTGATGTTTTCGACGAAGATGTCGGCCTTCTTGAGGAGCTCGGTCATGACCTTCTTGCCGGACTCGGTGCGCACGTCCAGAGTCAAAGACTTCTTGTTGGCGTTGAGCTGCAGGAAGTAGAGGCCCCAGGAATCGGCGATATCGAGGAGCTGGTTGCGAGTGGGATCGCCTGAACCGGGCTTTTCAATCTTGATTACGTCCGCCCCAAGCCAAGCCAGGATCTGGGTGCAGGACGGCCCGGACTGGACCTGGGTCCAGTCGACTACGGTAATTCCTTTCAGCGGTGCAAATTCATTCATAAATAAACACCTTTCATTCGCTGTAAAAGCCAATTAAAAAAAGCGGGCGCTTCTCCTCACGCACTCGCGTTGGGAAAAGCGCCCGCAATGATTAATGCTCTAATCGCTTTCCATTATGAAACAAGAAAAATCACTTTTCAATAGGCAAATTCACAGGCCCATCTTCGTGGAAGATGACGGGGTTGAGGTGGCCTATGTGGCCACTCTCCTTGCCCATGTTGGGGTCCAAAACGGCGTTGATAACGGTGGGCTCCTTGGAGGCGTAAGCCTCCTTGAGGGCGTCTTCCATCTCCTGATAGGTGCGCACGCAGTAGGCCCTCCCGCCGAAGGCGCGGGCGAGCAGATCGTACTGGCCGCTGGGATCCAGGTAGGTCGGGGACACCATTCCGTCGATCTCGGGATCTTTGCCGTTGTAGATGCCGCCGTTGTTGCAAACGACCACTATCACGGGCAGGTGGTAGCGGCAGATGGTCTCGGTCTCCATCCCGTCGAACCCGAAAGCGGAGTCTCCGGCCAGGTCGATTACGGGGCGCCCGGTCTCCACGGCGGCCGCTATGGCGTAAGGCAGGCCCACGCCCATAACGCCCCAGGTGCCGGTGTCGAGGCGGTGGCGGGGCTGGAGGATGTTGATGACGTCCCTGCCGGTGTCGAGGGTGTTGGCGCCTTCGGATACCAGGTACGTGTCAGGGTTTTCGGCTATAAGGTCGCGGATGGGGAGCATGGCGCCGTAGAAGCCCATGGGCTCCCTGCCCTTGCCGGCTTCCTCGGCATTGCTCATCTTCTCGACGTTTGCGGCCTTCTTTTTGGCGATCTTGTCCAGCCAGTCCTGGGGGGCCTTATAGCCCGTCGCCTTGACGGCGGGGACGAACTTGCTGAGGACCGAGACCATGTCGCCCACGAGCGGGGCGGCGATGTGGCGGTTGGAATCTATCTCCTGGCCGTCGATGTCGACCTGGATGAACTTGACGTCCTCGGAGAAGGGCTTGGGGGAGGCGCCATTGCTGAGCAGCCAGTTGAGCCTGCAGCCCAAAAGCAAGATCACGTCGGCGCTCCCCAGAGAGAGGGTTCTTGCGGCGGCGGCGCTGTTCTTGTCTCCGTCGGGGATGATCCCCTTGGCCATGCTCATGGGCAGGAAGGGGATGGAAGTGGAGGAGACCAGGTCGCGAATCTGGTCCTCGGCCTTGGCGTAGGCCGCACCCTTGCCGAGCAGGATCGCGGGGCGCTGGGCGGAAGTGAGAATGTCTACAGCCCTCTTCACCGCTTCGTCGCTCGGGAACTGGGCCGGGGCGGGATCTACCGGCACGTGGATGGTGGAAGCGGGATCTATGGAGGGGTCGAGCATCTGCCCAAGCATCTCGCCGGGCACGTCCAGATAGACCCCTCCGGGCCTTCCGCCGATGGCGGCCCTGATGGCCCTGGCCACCCCGAGGCCCACGTCTTCGGGCCTGTCAATGCGGAAGGCGGCCTTGCAGAAGGGCTTGGCGGCGTTGTACTGGTCCATCCCCTCGTATTCGCCCCTGTCCATGTCGACGAGGGCGCGGTCGGAAGA
>JAFYIA010000043.1 GCA_017538865.1 Aeriscardovia sp.
ACGGAAAAGGAGACTTTGTCCAAAACGGGTTCTGAAGAGGGGTAGGAAAAGCTTAAATCGGTGACTTCTATTAACAAAACAGGCCCCCTCTCTCTAATACAGGGAAGGAGCCTCACTCCGTGGAGCTAGTCGGATTCGAACCGGCGACCCTCTGCTTGCAAAGCAGATGCGCTACCAGCTGCGCTATAGCCCCCTGCATTTGAGTGGGTTTAGGAGGACTTGAACCTCCGACCTCATCCTTATCAGGGATGCGCTCTAACCAACTGAGCTATAAACCCAAAGGTTGATACGTTACAAGTTTATACGCATTGCAGATCTTGTCAAGAAAGGGCCCCATCGCCCTTCTTTTTTTCTCCCTCCTCCCCTCCTTCGGGGCGGGTGCGCCTGATTTCTATAGTCTGAATCCTCCTGCCCTCCACGGCCGTCACCACCATGTCGTATCCCTCTTCGGAGTGGTAGACGTCTCCGGCTTTGGCCAAAGAGCCGGTCTTTGCCAAAAAGTAGCCGGCCACGGTCTCGTACGGCCCGTCTTCGAGCTTTATGCCCGTCAGGTCGGCAAAGTCCTCTATCGTCATCCCGCCTTCGACTTTGCCCCCGCTCCTGGCAAAGGGGGAAAGTCCCGGTCCCTTGTCCTTGGAGGCCCCGTTGATCACTTCCTCGACCATGTCCATGAGGGTGACGATGCCGTCGGTCCCCCCGTACTCGTCTATCACCACCGCCAGATCAGCCCCCTTTTCCCTCATCTCCCCGAGGGTGGGAAGGATCCTGGAAGTTCCGGGGACGGAGCCAACGGGGTGCGCGAAGCTTTTTATGGGGGAAGGATCCCCCTCGTGGCTCATGAGGTCCCTGAGGGAGATGTAGCCCAAAACGTCGTCGAAGTCCTCCCCTATCACCGGGTACCTCGTGTAGGGCTGGTCCTTTATCTTCTTTTCGGCTTCCAAGGCGTTGAGGTCGGACTCGAGGAAGACCACGTCCGCCCTCGGCCTCATAACTTCGCTCACCACCGTCTCCGCGGCATCGAAGACGTCTTCAAGGACGCTTTTTTCCTGTTCGCTCAGCTGGGTGTTCGAAGAGACCAGGACTTTGAGCTCCTCCTGGCTCACCTTGGATTCGGTCTTGTGGGGGTCGAGGCCCACGATCCTCACCAAAAGGTTGGTAAAGGAGCTGATAAGCCAGATGAGGGGGTAGCAGATTATGGCGAAAACGTTTACAAAAGGCACGGCCCAGTTGGCGATTTCCACGGTCTTTTGCATGGCTATCCTCTTTGGGACCATTTCGGAGATTACGATGGCGAGGTAGGAGATCGCCAGCGTGAGCAGGACGTTCATGAGATTGGAGGCCAAAGACCTGTTCATGCCCTCCCTGACCAAAAGCGGAACTACTACCGGGAGGATGAGGGAGACCCCGAAGGAAGCGGAGAGGAAGCCCGTGAAGGTGGTCCCGATCTGCACGGCGCTAAGGAACCTGTTGGGGTTGTGGATGATTTTGGAGATCCTGCCGGCCTTTTTGCCCATCTGCTCTATCTGGGAATCTCTCAAGGTGATCAACGTCATCTCCGTGCAGGAAAACACCCCTCCCAAAAGCTGGAAGACGATTATCAGGAGGACGGAGAACCATATGGGCATGTATTTTATAATAATCAGACGTATTAATTTCGTTCTAAGAAGGCAAAATGAGCAATCTGGTGGCCTATTTTTCCCACCCGGACCCCTTCAATCCCGAAGGCGACGGGGAAAGCGAGCCCCCTTCCGGGTACGTGCAGAGGGACGGGACCGTCATAGGCACGGTGCAGGTCATGGCGGGGGTAATCGAGCAAGTCACCCATGCCTCCTCCTACAGGATCCAGTCGAAGAGGATATACCCCTCCAACTTCAGGATCTTGGAGCAGATAAGCAAAGGGGAAAAGGCGAGGGGGGACAGGCCCGAACTCAGGGAGCCCATCCCCGACCTCTCTTCGGTCGAAAACGTCTTCCTGGGCTACCCCATGTGGTGGATGGACGCCCCGATGGCCGTCTACTCTTTTCTGGAAAAGGCGGATCTTTCCGGCAAGGACCTCTATGTCTTTGCCGCCCATGCGGACTACGGCCTGGGGGACACCCTCAAGACCATAACGGAACTCGCCAAGGGGGCCAAGGTGAACCAGTGCCCCCTGGCCGCCAGCTGCTTTGCCACCGTCGAGCAGCTCCAGCAGGAGACGGTCTCATGGCTCTATAAAGTAAACAGCTGATAAAAAAAGTGCACATGGGGGGAGTTGAACCCCCACGGCCGTGAAGGCCACTGGCACCTGAAGCCAGCGCGTCTACCATTCCGCCACATGTGCAAAGTGGAGCTAGTCGGATTCGAACCGGCGACCTTTTCTATGCGAAAGAAACGCTCTACCAACTGAGCTATAGCCCCCCGCCGGCCAGGGCGAAGCCCTCCCCCTTCCCCTTCTTCCTTTTGGACCTGAAGAAGGAGACGAGCACGCTCGCCACCAGCCCCCCCACAGCCACAAGGGCTATGAGGCCGAGGTATTTCTTTACAAAGGGAATTTTAGCACAGTAATATCCCACAGATAAGAGGGCCGCGGCCCAAATGCAGTCCCCGGGGGCGTTGAAGGCCGAAAACCTCCCCCACGGCAGGCTCGAAATCCCGCATAAAAACGGAATGAAGGTGCGGCCTACGGGGATGAAATGCGAAAAGAACATGGCCCCCCGCCC
>JAFYIA010000044.1 GCA_017538865.1 Aeriscardovia sp.
CGTAAACTCCCTTTCCAAGGGCATGAGGGTGATAGTGCAGGGCTCGCTTACGGCCCGCTCCTACCAGACCCAGCAGGGGGACAAGCGCACGGCCATAGAACTGAAAGTGTCGGACGTGGGGCCCTCCCTCATGTACGCCTCCTGCTCTGTGACCAAGGCCCCCAGGGGCGACTTTGGGCCGCAGGGCTACAAGGCCCCCCAGCCCCAGGCCCCCGCGGCCCAGCAGCCCCCCCAAGACCCTTGGGCCGGCGGCGGCGACTACTCTTACGGCGGGGGCATGCCGGACAACCCCCTGGGCATAGACGAAGATCCGGGCTTTTAAAGAGAGAAGTTGAAAATGTCGAGAAGAATGCAGTTCTCATCCAAGGTTTACAAAAAGCCGGCGAGCTTTGCGGCCATAAAGGTCGGAAAGGTCGACTACAAAGACGTGGCGCTCCTGCGCAAGTTCATATCCGACAGGGGCAAGATCCGCTCCAGGAGGATCACGGGCGTCACGGTCCAGCAGCAGCACAAGATAGCAAACGCCATAAAGAACGCCAGGGAAATGGCGCTCCTGCCCTATTCCGCTTCTACCCGGTGAGGTGACACATGAGCAAGCAGATAAAAGTCATACTGACCCAAGACGTCCCCTCCCTGGGCTCTGCCGGCCAGAGCGTCGAAGTGGCCGCAGGCTATGCCAGGAACTTCCTCGTCCCCAGCGGGCAGGCGCAGCTGTGGACCGCCAAGGCAGCCGAGAAGGAAGCGGCGCAGTTTGCGAAGAGGGACGCGGAGAAGGTTGAAAACAGGCAGAAGGCGGCGGCCGTCAAGGACATGCTCGACGGCATTACCGTCATAATCCCCGCGAAAGTCTCCGGCAGCGGCAAGCTCTTCGGAGGCATCAGCCCCGAGGCCATCGCTGAGAAGCTCAAGGACAAGGGGATTGAAGTGGATCCCAAGGCCCTCCACTTTGAGGCGATAAAGCAGACCGGCAGGTACAAGGTGGAAGCGCACCTCTACCCCCAGATCGTTTCTGAGTTCACGGTAGCCGTCACCGAGGAATAGCCTTTCCCCCAATTCGGGGAAGTCGGATCCATGAAAAGACTGATAGGACAGCTCGTCAAATTCGGGGCAGTGGGGGGAGTTGCGTTCTGCATAAACTGGTCGGTTATGAACGTGCTCCTCTTGGCCCATTTTGGCTCCATCCTCGGCGTCTCGATCGGCTTTCTTGTGGCCCTGGCCTACAACTATTCGGCCAGCATGAGCCACGTCTTCGTCCACAGGCGCGACATGCCCCGCTGGACGGAGATGATGGTCTTCTTCTTAAACTCCTTCATAGGCCTGGGGCTCAGCGACTTCATAGTCTGGATTTTCACGAACGTCATAATATCCTCGCGCCTCTCAGCGACCGACCACGCCAGATACACCATCTTCGCCAACGTGGGCCTGCTCGTGGCCTCGGTCATTGTGGCGGCCTGGAGCTTTACGGTCAGAAAGGTGCTCCTGGACGAGCCTAGAGACGGGAACGAGGAGAAGACGGTGCTGGCCCACAAGCTGGGGACCTGGGCCAAAAAGCACACTCCCAAGGGGTGGCTATGAGCAGGACTGTGTTTTATTTCATCCGCCACGGCCAGGTGGCAAACTCCCAGAAAGTCATCTACGAGAGGCTCAGGGGCTTCCCTTTGTCGCTTACGGGGATGAGGCAGGTCGAAGAGACCGGGCGCTTCCTTTCCTCTATAGACGAAGCCATAACGGCCAGCGCCATCTACGCCTCCCCCTTGGAGAGGACCGTGCAGACTGCGGAGCTCATAGCCGAGATTTTGAACGAGAGGCGGAGCCTGGCCATACTTCCAAAGCTTCGGGTGAGGACGGACCCGCGCCTGATAGAGGCCGAAAACTCCTTCAGGGGATGCAGGATTGGATACGGCTCGGCCTCATTCCTGCGCCCCGCGAACTGGAAGAAGTTTTTGGATCTGAAGACCCCCGGCTGGGGAGAGGAGTACGTAAAGATAGAGAACAGGATGCTCTCCTTCCTCCAGTCCAAAATCAATTCTTCGAAAGACGACACCGTCCTCGTCGTCTCCCATCAGTCCCCCATCTGGGTCCTCAGGCACTTCCTTACGAAAAGCAGCGCCCCTTTAAACCCCCTCATGCGCAAAGTCTCTTTGGCATCGGTAAGCAAATTCTGCATAGATTCTGTCACGGGCAAGCTCATCTCGGCCTCTTACTTCAATCCTGCCGGGAAGATCCGCTGACCTGGGCCTTTTTCCTTTCAATGCTGCTAAGGTAGCTTCCTTTTGTGACGGTCCATTCAGGCGCCAGGCGCGGCAGATCGAACTTCGCCCCCGCATCCCGGCTGGGAAGGAGGCAGAAGGCCACGTCGACAATTTGCCCCAAAAGCAGTACCAGCCCCGCTATGCGCATCACTTTTACTTCCCATGCCAGGGCGGAGGAGACTATGTTCTTCGCCTCTGCGGGGGAGAGGGCCGGGGCCGACGCCCCGAGGCGGACGTAGGGGGCGCCTGAAGCCTGGGCCTTCGCTATTGCGTCGAGCTCGAACATAAGCCTCGTGGCATCCGCCAGGACGGAGCCGGCGACCAGGATCCCGGCCAAAGAGATAAGGGAGCCTATGAGCATCCAGAGGGCGGAAAGGCCCGCGTCATGGTAGCGCCGGGCGGTCAGGGAGAGGTACGGCACGAGGCAGGTCAGCATCCCGGCCAGGGCCGCTATGAGCAATATGAGGCCGAGCACGGAGGGGTCGTAAACAAAGATGGCGTAGGCGCACCAGCACACCGCTACATAGCCTGCGGCCCACATGCTCGAGTACCAATACTCGCTTAAAGACGCCCTCCCCGAAAACTGGCCGTATTTGAAAAAGAAGCGTGCGCAGGCGTCCAGCGGGCTCGCCCCATAGAGGGGCTGGGTAAGTCGAAGGCGGTAGAGCCTCTTTCTCTCTTTTACTTCCGGAGGCACATCGTCTTCTTCGATCATCTCCCGCCTTTCCCAAATTTGAGAGAGGTCCTCCTGGGCATGGAAACGAGCCTCTCGGCGCCCGCTACCAAAAGCCACAGGAGGGCCGTCATCGCGATTATTAAGATAGTAGCCGAAAAAATTAAAGGGGTTTGGAAAGACTCGAAGGCCGACTGGAGGACGATTCCGAGCCCGTTTCTCGCTCCCAGGTACTCTGCCGTGGCGGCCGTGGCAAAGACATAGGCCGTGGCAATCTTCATCCCCCCGAAAATCTGCGGGGCGCAGAGCCGGAGCTTTACATGGAGAAGGATCCACCATGGCCCCGCGCCGCAGGACTTGGCCACGTCCACAAATTCCCCCGGCACTTTCTCAAGGCCCCGGAAGGTCTGGACGGCTATGGGGAAGATGGAGAAGATCGCCACCATCACGCCTTTGCCCACGGGGGAGAAACCGAACCAGATTATGAATAGGGGGGCAATGGTGATCAGGGGAAGCATCTGGGCGGTGACTATGAGGGGATAGAGGGAGGACTGGACCGTCTTGGAAGAGTAGAGCCCAACCCCGAGGGCGAGTCCCAAGGGGATTGAAGCCAAAAAGCCGAGGAGGCCCTCCAGGCCCGTGATCAGCGTGGCAGATGAGAGGAGGGAGGGCCAGTACTCCACCAGGCACACCGCTACTTGCCATGGGGAGCTTAGGACCCTGGGGCTGATTTTTCCGGCGCTCACGCAGATCTGCCACACGGCTATGAGGACGGCGAAGGTCGCGGCCCCTATCCAGATCCTGTACCCCTTCTTTTTCATGCGCTTTTACGACTGCTTGGCGTCTACGTAGCGGTTGGTGCCGAGCACCTGGGCGTTGGGCTGGGC
>JAFYIA010000045.1 GCA_017538865.1 Aeriscardovia sp.
AACGGTTATGCGCGGGTCTTCGAAGGAGGCCTGGGCGTGGCGTATGAGGGAGGCCAAAGACAGGTAGTTGTGGGCGTAGTCCACGTAGACCGTGATTCCGGGCGCGGGGTCCAGCCTCTCCATCCTCCCGGCCACCTTCACCTTTTCCAGGGCGTGCAGGGCCGGGGAGGACGCCGGCACCCCGCACTCTATGGCGATCCCTATGGCGGCCATGGCGTTGGCCAGGTTGAAGTCCCCTTCCATGGAGAGGCGGAAGACCCCCAGGCTCCTTCCCTCGAAGAAGACCTCGGGCCCCTCGCACGTCTTTTTCAAAAAGAGGTCCGAAGAGGGGGAGGAGAGGGAGAAGGAGAGGCTCTCCGCCTTCCCTTTGGCCGCCTGCGCCACGGGCCTTTCCCACTCCCCCAGGTCTGCGCTGTACACAGCCGCCCGGCTGTTTTCAAGCAGCCGCCTCTTGCAGTAGAAGTAGTCCTCGAAGTTGGGGTGCTCGGAGGGGGAGACGTGGTCAGGGGAGATGTTCAGGAACGCCCCCGCGTCGAACTCGATCCCGAAAGTCCTCGAGACCTTGTACGCCTGGCTCGACACTTCCATCACGAAGTGCCCCACTCCGTTTTCGAGGGCTGAGGAGAGGGCCTTGAAAATGTCTAAAGACTCGGGAGTTGTGAGAGAGGAGGGGGTGAAGTTCTTCCCGTCCGCGCAGTTTTTTGCAGAAGAGAGCAGGCCGCAGCTTCCAAAGTGCGAGGCCAGGATTGCGCGGGCGAAGAAGGCGGTAGTGGTCTTCCCCTTAGTGCCGGTGATCCCCGCCAGGCACAGCCTTTCCTGCGGGTAGGAGTAGAACCATGCCCCCACCTCGGCCATGGCTTTGGCCGCGTCTTCCACTATGATCTGGGTCCCAGGAAAGGAAGGGAAGGGGGCGGAAGACACGCAAAGGCGCGTCCTTGTCCCTCTTAGGTACTCTTCCTTGAAGGCGCCCTTGCAAAAAAGCAGGGTGGAAGGGGAGCAGCCTTTGGTGGTGTAGGAGAGGGAATCTATTTCAAGCTCCGGGGCGTCTTCGGGATCGCACCCCCAACCCCGGGGGGATATGACTTCCCTCAGCATCCCCTTTTCCTTTAGGAGCCTCACTACGGCCCTGGATCCCGCTTTCCTCTCCACTACAGCCCCCACTCTTCTTCCACCTTGCGGGCGCCCTTTTCCTCTGCCCACCTGTTCCACCCTTCGGCCCACCTCTTGTAGGCCTTCCGCTGCCAGTCCATGGCTGGGAGGGGCAGTTCCGGATGGCAGGCCGCTATGGCGCACATGAGGTCCACTGCGGCCTGGGTGTCGACCCGGGCGTCGTGGTAGTCGCCCCTGGGGGTCACCCCCCACCACTCCATGGCGTTTTCAAGCTTCCTCTTTCCGGGGCGGTGCGAGAGCTCGCGGTCGAAGACCAGGGGGTCGAGGACGGAAAGGCGGGAAAGCTTTTCCGCCAGGTCCCCCCTCCCCACTTTCTCAAGATCGCTTTCCAGCATCCCTATGTCGAACTTTGCGTTGTAGGCCACGAGCGGGATGCCCTTTTCCTGGGCGAGGAGGATGGCCTTTGCCATCTCCTCCACCCCCTCCTTCTGGTCCCCGCCGTTTTTTTCCACAAACTCCTGGGTGAAGCCGTTCACGGCCGAAGCTGCGGGATCTATGGGGGCGTGGGGGTTCAAAAGGAAGTTGAAGACCTTGTCTTCCCCGGTCTTCCTGTCCCTGAGCACCAGGGAGGCGGAGATGATCGAGCTCCCCTTCCCGAGCCCCGTGGTTTCGGTGTCGAAGCCCAAAAGATCGCAGGAAGCCAGGTCTTCCGGCTGCTTGGGCTCTTTTGCCAGTTCTTCCAAAATATCCATAACTACCATTGTCACACTTTTGCTTTTTTAGTCTGATATTATCTATTTTCGATCCTAATAAATCCGCATTTGGGACAATAAAGCCGGATTTACCGGAAAAGAGGGACAGATGTCAGCAATTAAGATAGGCATAAACGGTTTCGGGCGCATAGGGCGCCTGGCTTTCCGCCGCATTTTCCAGCTCCAGCAGCAAGGGGGCGGCAGCCAGATAGAAGTCGTGGCCATAAACGACCTCACCACCCCGGCCATGCTCGCTTACCTTCTCAAGTACGACAGCACCCACGGCAGGTTCCGCCACCTGGACGGGAGCGACGTGGAAGTCGAAAGCGACGACTCCCACATCATCGTGGACGGGAAGGCCTATAGGGTGTACGCGGAGAAGGACGCCTCCCAGATCCCCTGGGTAGCCGAAGAGGGGGTGGACTACGTCCTGGAGTGCACCGGGTTCTACACTTCCTTCGACAAGAGCCAGGCCCACATAAGGGCCGGGGTGAAGAAGGTGCTGGTGTCGGCCCCCTGCAAGGACGAAGTGACCCCGACCGTGGTGTACGGGGTGAACCACAAGATTTTGAAGAAGGAAGACACCGTGGTTTCCGCGGGCTCCTGCACCACCAACTCTTTGGCCCCCATGGTCGCCCTGCTAGACAAGGAATTTGGGATCAAGGCGGGCTTTATGACCACCATCCACGCCTACACCGCTTCCCAGATGCTCCTCGACGGCCCCCGCTTCTCTAACGCCAGGAGCAACAGGAGCGCCGGAGTAAACACCGTGGCCCACTCCAGCGGGGCCGCCAGCGCCATAGGCAAGGTCGTCCCCTCCGTCGACGGCAAGCTCACCGGCCACGCCCAGAGGGTGGCCGTGTGCGACGGATCTGTCACCGAGCTCACTTCCCTCCTGGGGCGCGAAACTTCCAAGGAAGAGATAAATTCCCTCTTCAAGAAAGCTTTCGCAGACGCGGACTATTTCGGCTACAACGGGGACGGGATAGTGTCCAGCGACATAATCGGAGACAGCCACGGCGGCGTTTTCGATCCGACCCAGACCGACGTTTTGACCACCCCTTCCGGGCAGCTCGTCAGGACCGTTTCCTTCTATGACAACGAATACGGATTTACCTGCAACATGATAAGGACCCTGCTTTACTTCGCAGAGCTTTAATCGGGTACAAAAAAACGGCGGGGCGACCCGCCGTTTTTCATTTCCGTCCGGTTCAGGCGTTGGGCCTCTTGCCGTGGCATGCCGCAGCGTGCCTCCTGGCCCTGCGCATTCTTCCTCTCTTTGCCACTTTACCTCCTTTTCGCTTCCCGAAGTTCGGCAATCACATGTTTTCAATCAAGGCGAAGCATTTTTCAAGCAGGCCGGCGGGGGCTTTGTCGGGCCTTAAAACCTGCTTTATCAGCTCTAGGACTTCCCTCTCCCGCTCGTCTGCATCCCTGTCGGGATCGAAGCTTTCCGTAAACCTGCTCTCGCTTCCCATAAGCTGTTCCAGGGCCAGCCCAGCCTGGTAGAGGTCGGAAAAGTCTTCCACGCAGGCCACTTCCGTGCAGGCCTGCGAGACCACTACCAGGGCCATCCCTGTCTTTTGGGGATGCATATCCACCTCTCTTTGCAAATTGCCCGTTCAACCCTCTATTCTAGTTCACTCGGCCTTGAGCTTAGGGAGGGAAGCGTAGCCGGACAGATCCTTTTTGAGCTGGGTCCTGGCGCGGTTCAGGCGGCTCATGACAGTCCCTATCTTTATGTTGTTCTCCTCGGCCACCTGCTTGTAGCTCTTGCCGTCGACGGCCGTCTCTATGAAGATCTTGCGCCGCTCTTCCGGAAGGCGCTTTAATGCGTCGAGTATGTCTTTGGAAATCAGCCCGTCCATATAGGCCTGCTCGCTGCTCTTGGCGGATCCCGGATTCATCTTCCCCGCCTGGTAGAGCTTGCTGTCGCTGTAGTCTCCGCTGAAGGCGTCGAGCTTTTTGGGGCGCCTCTGAGCTTTGTGGTACTGGTTGAAATAGGTGTTTTTCAAAATCGTGCTCAGCCATGCCTCCAGATTCGTCCCGGGCTTAAAGGAACTGAAGGCCTTGAAGCCCTTTTCAAAGGTGTCCTGTACGAGGTCTTCGGCGTCAAAGGGGTTGTTCGTGTATTTCATGGCCTGCCTGTAGAGCATGTCGACGGCGGGCAGGGCGTGACGTTCGAATGTTTTTTTGGGGTCCTCTTCTTCTTGCGCAGGGTCCATAAGCTGATCCAAACTCCTGTGTACTGTCTTCTTTTTCTAGGATATACCCTCAGGTTTTAATTTCATCGCGCTCCAGGAGTATTATTGTGAGCGCCAGCTTGAAGAATCAAGAAAGAGGAGAAATCCCACCTGAGTGCCTTTCGTGGCGCTGGGTTTGATTGCAAGTGCGTTATTTTGACTTTCTCACTCTAAGGATTGGAGAAGTTATAAGCGATTTAAGGATCAACGAGGAGATCAAGTCCCCTCAAGTCCGCTTGATCGGCCCCAACGGCGAGCAGGTGGGAGTGATTTCCACATCCACCGCCCTAAACCTCGCCAGGGAAGCCAATCTGGACTTGGTGGAAGTGGCCTCCCAGGCCGTCCCCCCCGTGGTCAAGCTCATTGACTACGGCAAGTTCAAGTACGATGAGACGGTTAAGCAGCGCAAGGCCAAGCGCAACCAGAACAGGGCAGAGCTCAAGGAGATAAGGTTCCGCCTCAAGATCGACGACCACGATTTTGAGACGAAGGAGAACCACACCCGCAAGTTCCTCCAAGGCGGAGACAAGGTCAAAGTGACCATAATGCTGAGGGGGAGGGAGAGGGCCCACCCCATCGGGGGCAAAGAGCTCCTGTTCCGCCTGGCCCAGGACGTAGCCGACATAAGCGCCATAGAGAGCCAGCCCAGGCAGGACGGAAGGGACATATGCATGACCCTCACGCCCAAGGTCAAGAAGGTGCACACCGAGTCGGAGCAGAGGCGCAGGGGGGAAGAGGCCAAGGCCGAGAGGCTGAGCAGGCAGGCTGCGCACCTCGAAGCCATAGAGAAAGCGCAAGCAGAACAGAACAAGGAGGAAAAAGATGCCCAAGTCGAAGACTAGGCGGGCCGTGGCCAAGCGCATGAAGGTGACGGGTTCCGGAAAGCTCATAGCGTGCGGGTGCGGCATGAGGCACCACCTGGAATGCAAGAGCGCGCACAAGAAGCGCGAGCTGAGCGCGGACGCCAATATCGCCCAGTGCGAGGACAAAGTTACGTGGAGAATGCTCGGGAAGAAGAAATAGAGGTTAAAAATGGCACGTGTAAAGAGAGCTGTAAACGCGCACAAGAAGCGCCGCGTAGTGCTCGAAAGGGCTAAGGGCTACAGGGGGGCCAGGAGCAGGTCCTACAGGAGGGCCAAAGAGCAGCTCCTGCACTCTTTCAACTACTCCTTCAGGGACCGCCGCCACCGCGCCGGCCAATTCAGGAAGCTTTGGATAGAGAGGATTAACGCCGCCGCCAGGGAAGAGGGCCTGACTTACAACCGCTTCATCCAGGGCCTGCGCCTGGCCGGGGTCGAACTCGACAGGCGCTCCCTGGCCGGCCTCGCCGTACAGGATCCCGAAGTGTTCTCCTCCCTCGTCTCCAAGGCGAAAGCCGCCCTGCCCGAGGACGTCAACAAGCCCGTCGACCACATAGCCGCGTAGGCATGAAAAAAGGCGGCCCGTTGGAGCCGCCGCATAAAAAGTCGGGCTGACAGGATTTGAACCTGCGACACCTCGGCCCCCAGCCGAGTGCGCTACCAAGCTGCGCTACAGCCCGCTGAAAAGCAATTATACATTTGCGCAGGGCATCTGCCAACTATTCTTCGGATCGGTTTCTATGGCAAAAGATCTTTTAGGGCGCGAATTCGAGCCTTTCTGCCCCCCGCCGCTGCACAGGCGCGACAAGGCCCCCGTGATAGCCGTGGTAAATCAAAAGGGGGGCGTGGGCAAAACCACCAGCACCATAAACATCGCAGGGGTCCTCTCCCAGCTGGGCAGGAAGGTGCTCGCGGTGGACTTCGACCCGCAGGGGGCCCTGACGGCCGGCCTCGGAATCGACGGGAACCGGGAAGAAAAGACCATCTACGACCTGCTTTTTGATCCCGACCCGGATGTGAAGGGCTCCATCATCCGCACGCGTTTCGAGGGGCTGGACCTTTTGCCTGCAAATATAGATCTGTCGGCGGCGGAGATACAGCTTGTGACCGAAATGGGCAGGGAGAGGATACTGCAGGGGGTCCTCGCCCCCGTCCTCGGGGACTACGACGCCGTGCTCATAGACTGCCAGCCGTCCTTGGGGCTTTTGACGGTAAACGCCCTCACCGCCGCGAGCGGGGTGATAATACCGGTGTCGACGGAATACTTCGCGCTGAGGGGGGTGGCGCTCCTCATGGATTCGATAAAGAGGGTGAAGAGCAGGATCAACCCCTCTCTCGAAGTCTTTGGGGTGCTCCCGACCATGTATACCACCAACACCAACCACGCCCAGGAGTCTTTGGACAGGCTCTACGAGGCCTTCGGGGACAAGCTTTTCCACACCGCGATTTCAAGGTCCATAAAGCTTCCTGACGCGTCGGTGGCGGGTGCCCCCATCACCTTCTTCGCCCCGGAGCACAAGGTGGCGAAAGAGTATAGGGCCGCCACTTACGAAATCCTGGCCAAAAAATTCATAGCTTAATTCGACTGGAGAAACAGGGACTTATGATCAAACCCGACATACGGAACGTAGCCATAATAGCCCACGTGGACCACGGCAAAACCACGCTTGTCGACGCCCTCCTCAAGCAGGCCCACG
>JAFYIA010000046.1 GCA_017538865.1 Aeriscardovia sp.
CTAGACGAAGCCCCAGATCCCAGATGCGAAAAATGCGGAGGCATTTTAAAGACGGACGTGGTCTACTTTGGAGAGCCACTTCCTGCAGGCTCTATGGAAAAGTGCGTGGAAGACATGCGCTCATGCGAAGAGCTGTGGGTAATCGGCACGAGTCTGGGGGTGTATCCGGCGGCTTCCCTGGCTCCTATAGCCGTGCAGATGGGGCTTTCTTTGGTAATCGTGAACCAGGGGGAGACCCCGTATGACCATTTGGCTTCACGCCTCATTTCGGCCCCTATAGAGGAGGCCATTCCGGCTATGGTTGAAGAGAGGCTTAAAGCCGCAGCCTAGTCTTCCCGCTTTAAAAAAGGCGTCCTGGTTTTACTGCCAGGGCGCCTTAAAATTACAGGCCCCTTCACGCCGCCCCTATGAAGAACCCCGCAAAGCAGAGGCCTAGGGACAAAAGGTACATCCCCCCTGTGAAGGCAAAGCCCCTAAACAGGCCCTTCTTGAAGTTCTGGAAGGATTCCACGCTCGCCGTGGAGAAGGTGGAGTAGCCTCCTAAAAAGCCCGTCCCCACGATGTATTTGAGGATCTTCATCCCCGTCCATACTGCCAAATAGTGCGCGGCGAAGCCCGCAAGGAGCCCGTCTAAAAAGCAGGCCGTGACGTTCACCCAGAAGGTGCCCATCTTGGTTTTGGGGAAATGAGTATGGGAGTTTACAAGGTCCCCCACCCAGTGGCGGCAAAGGGCCCCAAGCCCCCCTGCGGCCATGGCGGCTATAAATATCCCGGCATTCACCCTTTTGTCCCCTTCTCCTTGAAGACCTTGCCCCCGATGTAGAGGCCGAGGCCGGCGAGGAACACCCCTGCGACCAGGGACGCCAGGGCGTAGGCCACGGCGGCGTAGGGGGCAGAAGAGAGCCAGAGGCCCCGGGTCTCGTCCACAAAGGTCCCGTAGGTCGTGAAGGCCCCCATCATGCCCGTACCCGCAAAGGAGGCGAACTTCTTTAAGCCCGGGTGCCCCGAGCTCTTTTTGGCGACCAATGCGTCCAAGATCCCCAAAAGGAAGGCGCCTATAAGGTTTATTGCAAAAATTACCCAGGGCCAGGTTGTGCCCCGGGAGAGGAAGCCGAAGCCGGCCCGGATGCCGGCTCCTATTGCCCCTCCGAAGAATATGGCGATAAGGGTAAGAAAGGCTCCCCCCGCCTTGGCTTTTTCTTTCAAAGCTTTTCCTTGTCTTTAACTAGGGACTGTCAGCCAAAGCGGCGGTTTCAAGTTCTCTTGGGGGAAGCCCCATTCCCTTTTTCATCCTACTTTAGGAAAGGGGCAAAGGACAACAGGGCTTAATTTTGGAGCCTAGAACCCCCCTGCTTTGGAGGGGTCGGAGAACCTCGCAAAGTCCCCCTCGAAGTTTAAAAAGAAGGAGCCGGTCTTGCCGTTCCTGTGCTTGGCCACAATCACTTCCGCCTCCCCCGGCCTGTCTTCGGGGTTGTAGGCGTCGGGCCGGTTCAAGAGCAAAACGACGTCCGCGTCCTGCTCTATGGACCCAGACTCCCTGAGGTCTGAAAGCTGGGGCCTCTTTCCCTCCCTCATCTCCGGGGAGCGGTTTAACTGCGACAAGGCCACCACGGGGCAACTTAGCTCCTTGGATAGGACCTTTAGGGCCCTAGAGAACCCCGAAATCTCCTGCTGGCGGTTCTCCTGGGGGCGGGGGGAGGAGAGGAGCTGGAGGTAGTCTACAACTACCAGCCCCAGCCCCCCCTCCTTGGCCTTCACCCTCCTCGCCTTGGTCCGGACCTCCAGCATAGAACCGTCGGCGGAATCGTCCAAACAGAGGGGGAGGGAGGATAGGGCCCTTTCCCCCTCTTGAAGCCTCTCTAAGTCCTCCTGCCCCTCGAAAAACCCCCTCTCGAGCTTTTCGAACTTTATCTGCCCCAAGGAGGAGAGCATCCTCTTTGAAACTTCATCGTTCCCCATCTCGAGGGAGAAAAAGAGGACGGGGAGGCCCTGGGAGGCGGCGTGGAGGGCGAAGCCCGAGGCGAGGGCGGATTTGCCCATGCCGGGGCGGCCGGCCACGACTATGAGCTGGCCTGCTCGCAGGCCCTGCAGGCAGGAGTCGAGCTCCTTAAAGCCCGTGAAGGCCAAGGGGCCCTCCTCCCCGTCCTTTAAGAGCGACACCGCCCTCAACGCGGCATCCCCCGCCTTTTCCACCTCCTTCCACCCGGCCTCCTCCCCCAAGGCCAAGGCCTCCCCCTGGGCGAGGGATGCGGCCTTCTGCCCGTCTTCGGAGTCCAGGGCAATCTGCCCTATCCTCTTTCCGCACTCGGCCACCTTGCGAAGGAGCGAAAAGTCCTTGACCTTCCTCGCGTACTCCAGGGCGTTTGAGGCGGAGGGCACCGAAAATGCGAGGTCGGCGAGGTACGCCGCACCCCCTTCGACCTTGGAAAGGAGGCCGCGGGACGAGAGGAGGGAAGAGACGAGGTAGGGGTCGGGGTCCTTGCCCTCGCTAAATAGGTCGGAGGCGGCCCTGAAAATCTCGGAGTGCAGGCGGGGGGAGGGGAAGAAGTCCTCCGGGGA
>JAFYIA010000047.1 GCA_017538865.1 Aeriscardovia sp.
ATGGGCTTCCTTTCCGTTGGAACTTTCAAACAAACCTCCGGCAAGTATATCACACAGTTGAAAATAAGATTTTCTGCGTTTTACCTGCAGATTAAGTCAGCCTTGCTTTGGAGGGGCGAGGAGGGCAGAGGGAGGGGGCTACAGGTTTTTTGAAGATGTGGAAGTTCTCGGAAGGGGCTCCCAACTCGCTCCAATCCATTTCCAAAGAAGCCCCCCGTGCCCCCCGTTATTAGCCGAGAGGAGAGGCAGGGAGTGAAATTTTAAAAAACAGAAAAAACATTAAAAACTATCACGATAAATCCCAAAATATGCCATTCTTTCAAGCACTCGCCCTTACTGCCAGTAAACGTCAGGCAGGTCATCGGCGTGTCGAAAATGGAAAAATTCCGTTAGGCGGAGACGCTTACTCTCCGTAAGGCTCAGTGGCATTTATCGGCGTGTCGCATTCGAGTTTCGTGCAGGAATTTTCGAGAATATTCGACTTTTTTTCGACTTTTGAGAAAGCCTTCCCTCTTACTCTCTCTAAGGCTGATCAAGGGTAAATTGCAAGATATTCGACTTTTGAACGGGTTACGTATATAAGAAGAAATAGGATATAAATAACTATAACGGTTATATATAGTGAATTGAGTCACACAAATCGAATATCTTGCAGCACCCCTTCTCTCCGTAAGGCTGATCGCGGATCAAAAGTCGAAAATTCCTGCACGAAACTCGAATGCAAATTGGCCTCTGCGGGGAGTTATGCCATTATGGAATAACCAAAACAGTATAATTGGCTCAACAACCCCTAAAAGCGGGGATTATCGGCAATCGAGATATCCGGAAGGAGCGCTGAAAAAACGGCGATCGCGACAATTTACCTCTCCGAAAAGTCGTCATTCGGGAAGACGAAAGGGGCAATTACCAGCTTTGACCGGGAGGTGGATCTGACACCCGAAAACGTATCCCGCTTTTGCCTCGGGCCTGCCGGCGTGGCGCAGACTTCCATCCGCTTTCGAGGAGGCTACCGGAAAGAGGACAATTTCGAGAGTGCTTCGTCCCTCATGCTGGACATCGACGTGGATCATGACGCCGGCTCCAGGCTCTCTTCCTCCGAGTGGAGGGCCTTCATGTCGTTCGCTTTTGGGGCTTTCCCTTTCCGGGCCCTGGTTTATGCCAGCCAGCACGGCGGAGCCCATGTTTTTTTGCCTCTCAAAGACCCTATTCGGAAAGCTTCCGAGTACAAGCGCCAGCTCGCCCTCACTCTTGGCTTTTGCGCCCGCGCCCTGTCTTTTGGCGGGGGGCCCGGCTTTTTCCTAGACGTACAGGTCAAGGACGCGGCGAGGATGTTTTTTGAGGGCAAGCAATGCGACAGCCCCAAAGAGTGGGTGTTCGCGAATAGCGCCGAGGAATTCGTGGATCCCCTTTCTTTGCCCGTAGAGGCCTCTGAGGAGGCTTATCCCTCCTCCCTTATAGGTTTTCCCCCAAACCCGCCTAAACGAGTCCAAAATTTGCCGTTTTCGGGCATTTCCACTGCCGCAAGAGACATCGATGTGACTTCGAAGGGCTCAAGGAACGTGAACTGCCACAGGATGGCCTCCAGGCTCCTTTACGACACCGAGGGTGATGTGGAGGAGGCCAGGGCGCGCTATGACGGCCTAACTTCCGCCAGCGGCCTTCCCGAATTTGAGAGGGTGGCGGCTTTTGAAAGCGCGGTGAAGAGCATGGTCGACGGCGGCATGCTGTATCCCAAATCCGAAAGGCAGCGGGAGGAAAATTCCCTCGAATCCGCTTACAAGCAGATTGAAAACCAGCTGAGGTTCGAGTTTCGGAAAGACTGCGATCTCGTCGAGAGCAACCAAATTTACAGGCTGCAGAACAGCCCCGGCGGAGGAGGCATCGCGATCCCGGTAAGCGAATCGGCGTACAAGGCCAGGGTGGCGGAGCTGTGCTCTTCCGAGCAGTGGCCGGTAAAGACCCAGATGGCCTTGAAGCGGGCACGCTTTTCGTATTTTTCCAGCGACATCCTCTCTTCCTCAGGGCTACGCTTTCGTAAGAAAGGCGAGGCATTCTTCCTGGACGGCGTTTTCGACGCCTTTACGGGGCGTTTTGAGGCCAATTCGAGCGACTTTCTGGCCACCCCGCTGCCGTTCAAGTATGCCGAGGAAGAGCCGTGCGGCAAATGGGCGGCCTTTCTGGACGAAGTGCTCCCTCCCAACCCGCTGTTCGGCTTCTCGGCCGAGCAGATCCAGCTTGAGGACGCGGTGCGCGCCTCCATATGCGGGGATCTCGACGACGAGCTGGCGGTCTTCTGCATAGGTTCGGGAAGCAATGGGAAGAGCACGGGGTTCTCCCTGATAAAGTCCGCCATTGGGGAAACTTTGAAGACCGTGCCCGTCAGGCTGCTCTCCGACCCAAAGGACAGGTTCTCGTGGAACTTTCTGAGGGGCGGATACCTGGGGGTTATGAACGAGCTGGGGGCCGACAAGGTGCTTTTGAACCAAGCGGGAAAGGTGCTCTTTTCCAAGGATCCCAAAGTCATGGAGATAAAGGGCGGCGCCTCGTGGAGCGAGAGCCTGCTGTTTAAGATATTCATCCTCCAAAACGAGCTACCCTCCTGGACCGACGGGGCCGATTACGGCCTTACCAGAAAGCTCCGGGTGATTGATTTCCCCTCGACTTTTGACGGGACGAAGCAGATTGACACCGAAGACCCTGAGATGGTCGAGGACGTGCGAAGGTGGATATGCCACTGCTGCAGGCGCCAGAGGCTCCCGCGCTACGTATGGGAGGAGTACCCCCTCAGGAAGGAATGGCTCGCAAAGATTTCCGACTCCGACGTTTTCTCCGAACTCCTCTCTCCCGCGCCCGGGAGGGTGGTGGCGGTCAGCGCCATTGTGGGGACGCTTTTCAAGGCCGGCAACCAGCTGGGGAAGCTCTCCAACCGCAAGCTGATATCGAAGCTGGAAAAGTGCGGGTACGAGGTGTCCAGGGTGCATTCGGCGAAGGTGGTCGGCTGCGAAATCAACACCTCCTCCTCGATTTACCAGATCGCCTCAAACAACGAGATCGTCACTTCCCGCGAGGAAGACGCGACATCCGAAGGCCGCGCGAAAGCGGAAAAGGACGACATCGACTTCGATTACTACACCCGCGTGGCTGATTTGATGGGCTTTGACTATACGGGCTTTTAACGCCTTAAATGCGTTTTAACGGATTGCTGAAAGGAGACGGCATGGCAGCTGAAGATAGGGAGGCGTACGTTATGGACGCCGTTTATCGGATCGCCCTCGCAGACGACAGGCTTGGAATGATGCGCCTTCTAGTCGCCCACGCTTTGGGGGAGCACGCCGCTTCCAGAGGGGACTTGTGGCATTGATGAAAGTTGAAAGGATTTGGGAGACCATGGAAGAGACCGGGAGGAAGTTGTGATGGCAGGAAAACACAGGGTTTACCTCACCCGCCCAGTTCTGAATGACAACGGGCACCAGAGGCTCTCCATCTACCTCGACGACGATCGCTATGAGGAAATCAGGAAGAGGGCGACGGCTGCCGGAAAGTCCGTCCGGGCGTACGTGACAGACGAGCTGGCCGCCGGCAGGCACCTGTTCCAGATGGATGTCGACACGAACGCCTTCCTGCACGTTTTGAGCAGTTCTTTGGGAGAGTGAATGAACGCCGAAGCCCTTAGGGATCTGGCCCTCAGGGAGGGTTTGGACAGCTTCTGCTCTTTTGAGGAAGAAAGCGACGGCTCCCTCCTGCTCTCCCCGCTTGAGGCGGAAGTGCCTTTGGACAGCCTCGAAGACGTCTTGGCCGTCCTCAGCATACTCAGGGGGGACAGGCACTCGATCGGCCAGGAGTTTTCAAGGCCTTTCTGGAAGAAGGCGTGCGACCGCATGGTGGAGGGCGGGGTCATGGTGAAGAGCCGGGACGGCGCCTATGGCCTTGCCCCCTCGGCATTCGCCTCTTTCCGCTATTGGGCGGTATGCATATTTTTGGCCGCGCTCTCCGCGTTCTACGAGAAGAGGGAAGTCAGGATTGCGGACGACGTGGCCCGCTTCGTCCGGGGAGCGGAATGATTGAAGTCGAGCGCGTGCTGGACGCCGGGGCAGGGGCCCTCGGCTCTCCCTACCTCTCCCCGTTTGAGAAGAAAACGTCGGAGCTTTACGCGCTTCTGGGGCTGGATCTTTTCGCCTATCCTGCAATCCTCAGGCCGTCTTTGGACAGGGTTTACCTCTTCCCCCTCCACATGTGGAATATGGCCAAGCTGGATTTGGGAGGGATTTTGGATTCCCTGTGCGATGAGGGCATGATCCCCTTTAGCCTGCTTAAAGACCCAATCCTCAAGGGATGGGCCGAAAAGCTCGACGGCGGGGCGCTGATCAAAACGAAGGCCGGGTACACGTTCAATCCGGAGAAAATCGCTCAGGCGGAGGAAGACTTTGCCAGGGTGTGCATGGAGGCGGCTTTTTTAGCCCAGCTCTGCGTAACCCCCTCCTACATCGAAAAACGCTACCGCGTTGGGCTTCTCACAAGCCGGAATGTGCCTCCTGCGCTTATGAACGTTTGGCGGGACTTAGAAAAAGCGAAAGCGTAGAAGCCAAGCTTGCCTTGCTGCGTCCGGGCGTCTTGATTTTCACTGTTTATTATTTCCATAATTATACTTACATTTCTTTTTACTAAAACTGAGGAGGCCGAATGGCAGGAGGACTATTCGAACAGCCTGGGGAGGCCGACAAGGAAAAAGCCCGCGCTTTTGTAGCCAAATGGGAAGCCAAACTGGAGAAAGTAAGCCCCAAAGGGGGAGAAAGCAAGCTTTCTCAGACGTTCTGGATTGAACTGGCCGACCTTGTCCTTGGCGACCACGAAGGGTTGGAATTTGAGAAGAAGACCGCCTCTGGGGGACGTGCCGACGTTTTCTCGAAAGACTACGGGTTCATAGCCGAGCAAAAAAGCAAGGGCATACCGCTTGACCAGTTGGAAATTAGGCAGGGGGAGGACGTTACGCCCTTCCAGCAGGCTCTGCGGTACAGGGGAGCCCTTACCGCTCCCGACATAGCCTCCGTGCGCACCATAGTCACTTCCAACTTCGACCAGTTCTGGTTCTACGACCTTATGACCGAAGAGGGCCTCAAAGGCGCTCCATGCGTAAAAGTGAGCCTGGAAGAGCTCCCGGAAAGCCTCGACTATTTCAAGAACCTTTTCGGAGGGGAAGAGGTCAAAAAACAGTTCGGCATACTCAACCCCGAGTACACCGCCTTGGCGGCAGAGAAAGTCAAAGAGCTCTACAAAATGCTGGTCGAGGGGCTGAAAGGCAAAACCAGGCTTTCGGAGAGCGCAAAGGAGAAGTTTGAGGAAAAGATCCCCCTCATAGTCATGCGCATAGTCTTCCTCCTCTTTGCCGACAACACCTCCACCGACATAGGCAAAATCTTCCAGCACAACCAGTTCAAGACGTTTATCAACAAGAGCACCGACCCCAAGCACTTCACCCGCGACCTCATGGAGCTGTTCAAGTGCCTAAATATCGAAAACGACGAAGAGAGGGCGGACGAACTAATCCCCGAAGAGCTTATTTGCTTCCCATACGTCGACGGGGGGCTTTTTGAAGAGAAGATAGCCTTCCCGGACTTTTCGGAGGAAGCGGTGAAAAAAGTCAGGGACCTGGCAAATGACTTCAAGCAGTGGGACGAAATCGACATCTCCGTCTTCGGGCCCATCATGGACTGCGTATTCTCCGAAGAGGATCGCCGACAGGGAGGGATTTACTACACCTCCCGTGAAAACATACAGAAGGTCATAAACCCCCTCTTTATGGACGATCTAAGGGCCGAATTTGAGGGCATTAAAGAAATCGGGGGGCATGAAGAAAAGCAGGCAAAACTCAAAGCCTTCCATGACAAGCTATCCCGCCTCCAGTTCTTCGACCCCGCCTGCGGAAGCGGGAACTTCTTAACCGAGACCTACATGGAGCTCAGGTTCCTGGAAGACGAAGTGATAGGCCTTGAAAACACAGTCCACGACCTCGACAAGGAAATCAAAGTCTCCCTTTCCCAGTTCCACGGGATAGAGCTAAGCCACTATGCCGCAATGGTCGCAAGGACCGCCCTCCAGATTGCAAGAGAGCAGGCCCTGGAAAGAAGCTACGAGTGGTTCAAGGACGCCGTCTCTACGCCTCCCCACTTCCTTCCGCTCAAAAACGAAGCCAGAGGGATCATATGCGGTAACTCTCTCACGATAGAGTGGGGCGATCTCGTAACCCCCTCCCAGGACCTCTACGTCTTCGGGAACCCCCCGTTTGCAGGGGACTACAACAAGAGCGCGGAACAGCAAAAAGAGCTGGACGACGTATTCGCCCCCTATCCTGCAGGAAAGCTCGACTACTGCGCCGCATGGTACTACAAGGCGGCAAAATTCCTCAACGGCTCAGGGGCGCGCTTCGCCTTCGTCTCCACAAACTCAGTAACCCAGGGCGTGCAGGTGGAAGGGCTGTTCAAGCCTGTATTCGATCTAGGCTGGAAGATTTCATTTGCCTGGCCCTCGGTTCTCTGGGATCGCAGTAAAGACGCTGCGGTGTATGTAGTCATAATCGGATTCACCCAGGATAAAAGCGAATCCCCCAGGCTCTACGAAGTGGTGGAAGACGAGGAGTTTGACTGGGAGAGCGGGGCCGGATTTGAAGCGGTAGAAGTAGAGAACATAACCCCAAACAACCTTGAAGCCTTATCTACCGTATTTGTGGGCATAAAACGTAAACCTCTGGCGACCGATCTTCCTCTGACACATAAAGGCAGCGAAGCAGACTCAAAAGACCTAATTCTCCAAGAGGAATACGAGTATGAGGAGGCAGAAAAAGACCGCATAGCTGCAAAATACGTGCGAGAGTACTTGGGAGCATATGAGCTTATAAACGGCAAGAAACGCTGGTGCCTGTGGCTGGTTGATTCCACCCCGGAAGACAGGAGGAAGAGCAAATTCCTTCACAAGAGGATAGAGGCCACTAAAGAATCCAGAAAGAGCAAATCCGACCCCTGGCTTTTTGGGACCATCCACCAGCCTGACACCACCTACCTTGCAATCCCTGCTCAATTCTCGGGAAAGAGGCAGTATTTCACTGCCTCTTTCCTAGATGAAAGTGTGATTGCCAGCAATACCCTCTACGTTGCACCCGATCCCAGCTGTTTTGCCTTCTCCGTCATTGAGACCTCGATGTTCATGACATGGCAACGACTTGTAGGAGGGAGGCTGAAAGAAGACAACCGCTTCTCCAACACCCTCGTATGGAACACGTTCCCCCTACCCAGGCTCACTAAAGACCAAAAAGACCTCATCATCGAAGGGGGGAGGAAGGTTTTGGACGCCCGCGCCAACTATCCGGGCTCTTCCTTGGCAGACCTATACGACCCCGCCAATATGCCAGAGGACCTAAGGAAGGCGCACCAGGCCCTAGACAAGGCGATGGACAGTGTCTTTTCCGACAAGCCCTTTAGA
>JAFYIA010000048.1 GCA_017538865.1 Aeriscardovia sp.
GGGGAATCCAGGGAGGCGGTCCGGCCCTCCAGGAGGGCGAGGAGGGCCAGGGCGCACTCCCTCCTCTCCCCCTTGCTCCCTCCCGCCACAAGCACGGGGCATGAAAAGTCAGGGAGCGAGCCCAGCATCCCCTTCAGCTTTTCAGGTTCCACTTCTTTTCCACTTCCTCCCTTATCCTCTCTCCAACCTGCCTTTGCGTGCCGGAAGCGTCCACAATCCTGCGCCCTGCGCCCCTCAGGGCCAGAAAGCGGTAAAGGCACGAGACCCTCTTTTGGAGGGGAAGGTCGCAGTCGAACCCGCTCTCCCCGCCGCGGCGGCGCATCCTTTTGGCGGCTAAAGACGGGGGGCAGGAAAGGATCAAGGTGGCGTCGGGGCGCAGGCGCGTGGCAAAGGCGTTCACTTCTTCCACTTGCCCAAGATCCATCCCCCACCCCCCGGCCTGGTAGGCCAAAGACGAATCTGTGAAGCGATCGCAAACCACCCATGCCCCCTCTTCCAGGAGCCTTTCCACCTTCTCCGCGTGCGAGGCCCTGTCGGCCGCAAACAGGAGGCAGGCCCCTTTCTTGGATTCGCACCCCGAGAGGGCGTTCAAAATCAGGGGGCTGTCGGGCTCCCGGGTGGTCCGGGCCGGCACCCCCCGCTTTGCAAGGAAGGAGGCCAGAAGCTTGGCCTGGGTGCTCTTCCCTGTGCCGTCAGCGCCCTCAAGGGCTATGAACCTACCCCTCGTCTTTCTTGCCCTCCCTCTTTTTCTCAAGCAGCCTGTAGGCCGCAAACTCGTCTATCTGCGAGATGGCCTCCCCTTTGGGCAGGGAGGCGTTCGTCACGCCGTCGGTCACGTACGGTCCGAAGGGGCCGTTTTTCAAAAGCACCGGTCTGCCGGAGACGGGATCTGCAGGAAAGGTCTTAAAGGCCATGGAGGAAAGCGGGGCTGAGGAGGAGAGGAGACTCCGGGCCTGATCCAGCCCTATGGCGAACACTTCCCCGTCCGGCATGTGGACGCGCTTTAAGACCCTCAGCGCCCCGGCCTTCCCCTTTTTGCACAAAGATAAATACGCCCCGTACCTGCCGATGCTGGCAAAGACCTCGAACTCTGCGCCTTTTTCGTCCTCAAACTCCCCAACGAGCCTCGGAAGGGCCAGGAGCCTTTCCGCCCCCTCAAGCGTCAACTGCAAAGGGTCCTCCCCCTCGGGTACTGAGGCCGTCTTGGCTTCCCCGTCCGGGCCCTGGCAGGAGACGTAGTAGCCGAACCTCCCGTTGCACACTTCTATCTTTTTCCCGCCCTTTTCCCCGAGAAGCCTGGGGAACATCTGGGCCTTGGAGATGAGGCCGCGGGCGATCTGTGCGGTGAGCTCGTCCGGGGAGAGGTCGGGGGGTATGGGGGCGGTGGCCTTCCTCTCGCCCCCCTCCCTCTCTTCCACGTACGCTCCGAAGTGGTTCACCCTGACGCTCAGATCCCCCGCCAGGTCGACCCTGGAAGAGACCTTGGGATCAATCCCTTCGGCTTCCTTGGCCAGTTCTTCCAGGCCCTTCCTCCCGCCGGATCCGAAGTAGAAGTCGGAGAGCCACTTTTGCTCCTCTTCCTCCCCCTTGGCGATCTGGTCCAGCCCTTCCTCCATGCGCGCCGTAAAGCCATAGTCGACGAGGCTGGAAAAGTAGTTCTCCATAATGGTGGTGATTATCACGGCGAGCCAGGAGGGCACGAGCGCCCTCCCCCTCTCGCGGGCGTAGCCGCGATCCAGGATGGTAGAAATTATGGCGGCGTAAGTCGAGGGCCGGCCTATCCCCTTGGCTTCGAGGGCCTTTACAAGGGACGCCTCGGTGTAGCGGGCCGGGGGCTGGGTGGTGTGCACGCCTTCTTCGATGGAAGAGATCTCGAACTTCTGCCCGGGCTCGAGATCCGGGAGGGCCTCCTCTTTCCCCCTGTCTTCCAGGGCGAGGAAGCCCGGCTCCTCTATAACCTGCGCCCCGGTTTCAAAAATTGCCTCCCCCAAAGGAGTCTGCGCCTTCAGGACTGCCGTAAACGCCCTGCCCTCGGCGTCCTTCATCTGCGAGGCTAGGGTCCTCTCGTAAATCAGGCGGTAGAGCTTGTAGTCCACCAGGCTCAAGGAAGGCTTCAGGTCCTCCGGATCCCGGAAGGCCGATCCCGCCGGCCTTATGGCCTCGTGGGCTTCCTGCGCCCCCGGCGCCCGGGTCTCGTACCTTTTGGGGGAGGCGGGGAGGGCCTTCGGGTAGAGCCTTTGCACTTCGGCCCTGGCGGCCTTGAGGGCCTCTTGGCTCAGATCCGTGGAATCGGTCCTCATGTAGGTGATAAAGCCGTTTTCATAGAGGCTTTGGGCCGAGCGCATTATGGTCCTGCTGGAAAGCCCCAGCCTGTTGCCAGCGGCCTGCTGGAGGGTGGAAGTGGTGAAGGGGGCGGGGGAGGACCTTCTGAAGGATTTTTCCTTGACCTCGGCCACTTCGATCTGCCCCCCCTCGAGCGCCTTCAAGGCCTTCGCCTCTTCTTTGGACAGTATCTTCACCCCGGGCTTGGCCTCCCCCTCGGAGTCGAAGTCCTTGCCCTGAGCTACGGGGAGGCCGGCAAGGCAGCAGAGGCGGGCGGAAAGGCCGGAAAACTCCGCCTTCACGTCTCTCCACTCCCTCTCTTTGAAGGCGGCCCTCTCCCTCTCCCTCTCCACTATCATCCTCGTGGCGACCGACTGCACCCTCCCGGCGCTGGTCCTGGAGGCCACCTTCCTCCACAAAAGCGGGGAGAGCTCGTAGCCGTAGAGCCTGTCTAGGATGCGCCTCGTCTCCTGGGCCTCGACCATGTCGAGATCGATGTCCCTCGTATTTTTGACGCTCTCCTCTATCGCGCTTTTTGTGATCTCCTGGAAGACCATGCGCCTGACGGGGACCTTGGGCTTTAAGACCTGGACGAGGTGCCAGGCTATGGCCTCCCCCTCCCTGTCCTCGTCTGTAGCCAGGTACAGCTCGTCCGCCTCTTTGAGGAGAGACTTAAGGGAAGAGACGGTGGCCTTCTTTTCGGGGTCGGTGATGTAGTAGGGCCTAAAGCCGTCTTCCACGTCCACCCCGAATTTGCCGTATTTTTTCTTTTCGGAAGCGGGGACCTGGGAGGAGCGGGCCAAGATCCTTATATGCCCCACGCTGGCCGCCACCGTGTAGCCGTCGCCGAGGTAGTTTTGGATCTTTTTGGCCTTGGCGGGGGACTCCACTATGACCAGCTTCTTCCCGCCCTGATTTGCTTCCTTCGTCTTACCCAATTTTCATCCTTTGCTTCCGCTTTTCTTCCTCTTCCCTCCGGCGCCTCCTCTGGCTCCTGGGCCTGGGCGGGGGCCCGATGAGCCCTACTGGGCTCAGGGGGCTTGAGGTCAGCTGGTGCATCATGCCGAAAAGCGCGACACCCAGCATCGCAGAGGAGCTGATGAGGATGGAGGAGGCGAGGCACGCGGGACCCTGTATCCACACGGCGTCGAACCCCACTCCGGGGGAGAGCTGGAAGACCAGGTAAAAGCCGTAGGCGAGCCCGAAGACGGAGAGGACGGTCATGAGGGTGCAAAGCACCTGGAGCCAGGGCCTCGAGCGCCTCTTTCCGGGCTCGTCCATGCAGGACTTTCTCGTAAAGGCCAAACTGTAGAGCCCTACGGCCGAGACGAAGAAGAACGCCGTCACCACGTCCGAGGGCCTGTGCCACCTCTCTATCACGAGGGAAATTCCGAGGATCGAGGCCAAAACCCAGTCCCCTGCCGCAATCCACGCCCTGGCGGAGGGCCCCGCGCCCATCAAAAGGAGCAGGCACGCTATCAGCATGGCCGTGGAGTGGCCGGAGGGGGAAGTGTTGAGGGCCGGCGCCCGGGAAAGGAGATCGGGGCGGCGGGCCAGGTGCTTCCAAAGGGTGGACGCGACGCCGGCCGTTATGGCGAAGGCCGCCATCTGGAGGAGCAGGGCGAACTTCTTCCTCGCGGCCGCCCAGACGAACCCGGCCAGGCCCACGGCGCAGATGAGCGAAATTATAAAGCCCTCGGTGGTGAAGAGGTTCGGAAGGAACATGAGGTAGGGGGCGCGCTCGGAAAAGAGGGTGTAGAACCCGTTCCACACGACTTGGTCGAACTCCTGGCCGAATAGGGTGCGCACGGAAAGGAAGTACACCGCCAGGGAACAGGCCAGCATCAGGGTCCCCAGGACCGCGCAAAGGGCCGTGGAAGAGGACCTCGGCCTTGAGAGGAGGGGGTCGAGCGCGCCGCGCTCCTGGGGGGCCCTGTGGCCCCCGTCAGCTGCGCCGCCCATCCTTTTTTCTCCCCCCGGCATCCCGCTCCTCCTCATGGCGGGAAGTGCCCGACCATAAAACTTGAACCACTCGATAATATATCAGATCGGGCAAAAGTGTTTAGGAGGAGCGCTTGGCGCCGCGGCCGAAGGGGTAGAGGCAGATGGCGTTCCACTCGCTGTTCAGGCTGACGGGGGTGGAGGCGTTCAGCCCCTCCTTGGATGCGACTGCCGCCACGAAGCCCGGCGCAGCCGCGCCCTCAAAGCCGGGCTTAGGGGTCAAAACGCAGATCTTCTGCCCGGGCTCGAGATCCGCGGAGGCGTCCAAAAGGCAGTCGCTCAGGGACTCTTCGTCATTTCCGTCCCTCCACCAGATGCATGCCGCGTCCGCCCCGGCCCCCGCGCCCTCTTCGAGGAGGTCGGAGCCTATGCACTCGCAAATAGCATCCCTCAACTCGCCCTCTACGTCTTCTCCCCACATGTATTCTTTGACTGAGATTCCGGGCACAAATCCCAGCTTGTTTAAAACTGAACGGTTATCCATTCTTACAAAGATACCTTCCCGCCCTCAAATTGCCCTCGGATTTTGCATATGGCGAATCAGGCCCTGCAGGAGGGGAGAGAGGAGAGGCGGGAGGAAGATATGTCCTGCAGGGCCGAAAAGGCTCCTGAGAGCGTGCCCACGGGGACGACCCTGAGCCCCTCGGGGACGCGGGAAGAGAGGACCTGGGGGCAGTTGGAGGCGGGGGCCAAAAAGAAGGAGGCCCCGTCCCTCCTGGCCGCGATCATCTTTGAGGCTATGCCCCCTATGGCCCCGACCTTCCCCGCATCCGACAAGGTGCCCGTCCCGGCGACGTCCCTGCCCCCCGTAAGGTCCTTCCCCTCGGCCTTCTCTATGAGGCCCAGGGCGAACACCAGCCCGGCCGATGGCCCGCCTATGGGCCCGGATTCTATCTTCGCCCCTTCCAGGTCCGGGGCCGAAACCCCCTGGGATTTTAAGAAGGAGGCGGCGGCGGCCTTCGCCCTGGCCTTCGCCCCCTCCATGAGCTTTTCCTGCCCGGCCTCGTCCTGGGAGAGGGAAGAGCCTATGGGGAAGACCACCTCCCTGGGAAGCACCCTGGAATCCGGCTCAAAATAGCCGGCTATGGCCATAAAGGCCGGGACGGTGCTCGAGGGGGAGCCTAAGACGTTCACGGTGACGAGGTCCAGGGAGCCCTTGGGGGAAAATGAGGCCTTCCCCACCCCGGTTATGGCCTCCCCGCCCAGATCCACCTTCCTCCCCCCGTAGTCGAGCACGGCGGGGCCCAGGACGTCCATCGTGGGCCCGGGCTTTTCGATCACGTAGTTTGTAGGGCAAAAGAGCAGGGCTACGGCTATTACGGCTGCGGCCCAGTAGGCGTGCCTGGCTATTTTGGCGACGTAGCCTTTGAAAAAGCCGTGGGGCGTGTCTCCCAAATTCATAACCTTTATTAAAGTATGCTCTCCCTACAAACGAAGACCTTTCCATTTCCTATGATTTTGAGATAATACAGAAAAACGAACGGAACGGATCGGAAAAGAAAGAAAGCCATGGATTCTAGCGAACTACACAGATGGCTCATCCAGTCTTTCGGACAGGAGGGCGGGGAGATGGCGTGGAAGCAGTTCTCCTCGCTTCCGGACTCTGTGAAAGACGAGCTGCTCTCAGGCTCCCAGCCCCTCCCGGATCCGGGAGAGATGAGGAAGGTGTTTTCGGCCTTCAGGGCCGCCGGAGGGAGCGGGGGCAAAGGAGGGGAGGGGGCCGTAAACCGCCCCCTGACGAGCGAAATGGCGCTCAGGACCGCAGACGAAAAACACTTCTCAAACTCCGTCTCCGCCCTACAGTTCGACCGCCTCTCCCAGGCCTCGAGCTCCGCCAACCTCTGGCTCGACTCGGCCACTTCCACTCTGCCCCTGTCTGAAAAGACGAAGGTCCTCACCCCCCGCCAGTGGACAGAAGGGGCCGTGGGGGCATGGTGCTCGCTCGTCTCCCCCCTGGCCCAGAAGACCACCGATACCATCATCTCCTTCTTCAAGGCCCAGGGCGGCCTGGAAGGCCTCGCCGGCATTTTCGCCGGCCCCATACCGATTCCGCTTCCGGCCGGGGCGGCCGCCGAGCCCGAGGCGCTGCTGCAAAACGCGGTGAGGACCAACTTCGCCGTGCAGCTGGGGGAGGCGATAGGCGAGATGAGCCCGACGACCCTGTCGAGTTTCGACTACGGGATAAGGACGGCCGGGGGGAAGGCCGGCGCCCTCATCCCCGAAAACCTCGACACTTTCGCAAAGGATGCCGAGCTTCCCCAGGAGGAGGTCTACGCCTTTTACGCCCTCAGGGAAATGGCCTACGCCAGGCTCTACAGCTCCGCCCCCTGGATAGAGGGGCAGATAGCGGCCCTGGTCTACAGGTATTCGCGCGGCTTCGATCTAGACACTTCCGAAGCCGAGGAGAACATCCGCGAAGCCGACCTCATGAGCCCGGACGGGATGGCGAGCCTCGTGAGCTTTTCCTCCCTCAAGGCCAAAGATTCGGAAGACCAGCAGAGGGCGAGGGAGGACCTGCAGAGGCTGTTGACCCTGGTTGAAAGCTGGGTGGACTGCGTGTCATGGAGGGCCGGGAGCGCCTTCATACCGAGGATTTCGGAGCTGAGGGAGATGATGAGGAGGAGGCGCGCCGAAGGGGAGATGACGGGCAAGCCCCTCGCCCGCCTCATGGGCCTGGGCCTGGACCCCAAGTACATAAGGGAGCTCTCTTCCAACTGGGACAAGCTGAGCTCAAACGTGGAAGAGAGGGACAGGCTCTGGTCCCACCCCCGCCTCCTCTCCAAAGTCGACGGGAAAGGCGAGGAGGAAGAAGGCGGGAGCGACTGGGACGCGGACCTCACCGACCTTTTGAAGGGCTGAAGGGCAAAAACCGGCTGAGGTTGCAAGGGGAGGGGAGGAAGAAGATAAAGAGCCTCTCTTTGGCCCGGGTTGCCCCCACGTACAGGGTCCTCCTCTCCTCTTCTTCCTTCCCCCCCCTCTCCGTCCCTATGGCGAGCACCACCTCGTCCCACTCGAGGCCCTTGGCCGCGTGGAGGGTGGAGAGGGCGATCCTCCCCTCCCCCTCGCAGCCCGGGGGGCCGAAGGGGACCCTCGCCAGGGAAAGGGCGGAGGCCAGGGCGTCCAGGTCCCTATAGGTCCTGGCCAAAATGGCGAAGCTCTTTGCAGGATCCCTCCCCTTCGCCAGCCCGGCCGCCGCCCGGGCGAGGGAGGGAAGGTCTTTAAAGCTGCGCCTTTCCACCGCCCCCCGGATTTTCAGCCCCGGACGGAGGGGGGAGTACCTTTCCGGGGAGAGCGCCAAAATCCCGTTGGCGCACCGTATGACCTCCCTGCCCGAGCGGTAGTTGGACAAGAGCGCGATCTCGCGGTACGGGGGAGGGAAGTCGCCTTGGGCGTGGGAGAGGAACCAGCTGGAGGACCCCGTAAAGGAATAGATCGTCTGGGCCGGGTCCCCCACCACGCAAACGCTCTCGGCCCCTGCGGCCCAGAACTTCAAAATGGCGTGCTCGGCCGGGGAGACGTCCTGGTACTCGTCCGCCGTCACGCTCTGAAAGGCGCCCGAAACCAGCCGCCTGGCCTCGAGGGAGGTTTCCAGGATGTGCAGGAGAAGGATGAAGATGTCCCCGAAATCTATCTTCCCCGCGGCTTTTTTCGCCTTTTCGTAGGTCTCCCAAGCCTCTTTGAACCCCCGGGGGAGGGGGAAGGAAGAGTAGGAGGAAGCCTCCTCGAGCTCTCCGGGGCCCACAAGCGAGCTTTTGGCCCACTTCAGGGCTGAGAAAAACTGCGCCGCCCGGGGGCCGGGGCCGAAGGCTTTTTCAAACAGGGCCAAAGACCCCGCCTCGTCCAGGAGGAGGGGGAAGGGGGAGAGGGCCAGAAGGGACCAGAGGCGGCGAAGCTGCGCCAGGGCCAGGGAGTGGAAGGTGGAGACTTTGACCTTTTCCGGCGCCCCGACGGAGAGCAGGCGGGACCTGAGGGCCTGCGCCGCCCGCCTGGAGAAGGCTATGGCCAGGGTCTTCGAGGGATCCCACCTCCCCCTTTCGAGGCCCAGGGCTATGCGGGCCGAAACCGTGGAGGTCTTCCCGCTCCCCGCCCCGGCCCTGAGGCAGAGCGTCCCCTCCAGGCACCGGGCGGCCTCCCTCTGGGCGGGATCGAGCCCGGAAAGGAGGGCCTCTGCGGGCTTCACCTCCCTCCCTCGCTGGGGGTCCTGGCGTTATTAATCATTGCAACACCAGATTGTATTATTTTTTTGTGACGTATATCGACTTTTTCAAGGCCTGCGCCCTCACCTCGGCCGCGGCCCCCAAGCTCGACATCGCGGAGGCCGGGGCCAGGCCGGGGGAGGGGGACGAAAAAATCGGTGTGAACGCCCTGGAGATAAGGACGGCCTCCAACCGCAGGTGCGTGTCGTACCTGTCCAGATCCCAGGCCGGGATCTTGGCCCTAAAGGAGAGGGAGAGGGCCGAAGGCGTCCTGGAAGAAGGGCTGGACCTCTCCCCGGAAGGGGTGAAAGTTGAGCGCCCCCTTTTGGGCCGCGCGCAGCGGGGCCTGGAAGGGGAGGAGTACTTCGTGCTGATCTGCTCTTTTTCCCCCGGATCCCCTTCGCCTTTGAGGGGGCTTTCCGAAGAGGAGTGCCTGTCTTTCGGAAAGGCCGTGGGGGCCGTGCATTCCAAGGCCCTCGGCCCCTTCCACGCCTTCAGGTCCTTTTCGGCCCCTTCCATACGCTTCGAGCTCGGGGAGTGGATTGAAAGGCTGAGGAACAAAGGCCTGGCTCCCGAGGCCGTCCTGGACGCCTGGGGGGACCTGGCCGCGACCGACGCGCTCTGGGACTTCTCCCCCTCACTCGTGCACGGCGGCTGGAAGAGGGGGGAGGCGAGGTTCGCGGGAGGCGCCGTGAGCGCCCTTTCAAAGTGGGAGAGGGCGGAAGTGAGCGACCCGGCGAGGGATCTGGAATGGATGTTCGAAGAAGGTCCGGGCCAGAGGCAGGCCGACGCCTTCATGCAGGGATACGGCATGGCCATGGGGGACCGCATGGACCCCTTCATCCTCCCCAGGGCGAAGCTGTGGAGACAGATGGAGATGGGGGCCGCGCTCCTGGAAGCCGAGAGGTGCGGGGAAAGGAAAAAGGCGGAGGGGATAATCCAAAAGCTCCTCCGCCTCAGCGCGGAGCTAAGGTCCCTCGCCCCCAAAAAGCCGGAGGCGCCCCTCCCGGAGGGGATGGAGCCCCCGGCGGCGCCGCCCCAGCAGGAAGGGGCCCCATCCGCGCCCGCGCCTTCGAGCACCCGGGTGCAGCCCAAGGCCGATCCTGAGCCCGGGGAGGGGGCGGAGGGGGATCCTCCCCAAAAGGAAGCTGAAGAAAAGGCCCCGGAGCGCGACCCCGCAATAAACGCCGCCCTCTGGCAGGTGGCCGTGCGGGCGGCGCTCGCCCAGAGGGAGGGCCGGGACCTCGAGGCGGAGCTCGAGGCCCAGAAGGCGGCGGCCGAGGCCGCAGAGGACCCTGAAGAAAAGCCCACTTCGATGTTCTTCAGGGCGATGAGCTTTGCAGTCGACAAAGAGGCCCCCTCCCTCGGCGCCCCCGTGCGCGTAAAAGAGGGGGGCAGCGCCCGGGAGGGGGGATCGGCCCCTGCGAGGGAGAAGCCCGAAGGCCCGGCGCAGTTTTCGGGATCCGCGCCTTCCCCCGCGCCGCCGGAGGAGCCCTCGGGGAGCACTACCAAAGTCATAGACAGGATTGATGGGAACGCAAATGAGTGAAAAAAAGGAAATAATGGTCACAATCGGCCTCAGGGACATCCAGGGCTCGGTGGCGATCGCCACCGAGGAGGACGCCAAAGAGGTCATGGAAAAGATTGAAAAGGCGGTGAGCGAAGGGGGATACTGCCTCATAGAGGGCCAGGACGGCCAGGAGCTCCTGATTTCGGGGCCCTCGGTCGGCTTTGCGAGGGTGGAGCCGGTGATCCGCCCCATGATGGGCTATATGCGGACATCCTGATGAGCTGGAAAGGCAGGTGGAGGCAGGGGCCGGCGTGGCTGTATTCGGTCATGCTCACCTCCTCCCTCTTGGCCGAGGTCGTCTCCTTCGCCCTCTCTTCAGACACCCTCCGGATTGCGGCCGACCCCGGGGTGGACCTAGGGTGCGATATAAACGCCGTAGTCTCCTGCTCGACCGTCGCCAAGAGCTGGCAGGCGGACTTTATAAACTTCGGGAGCTTTCGGGTGCCCAACTGCTTCCTCGGGATCTGCTTTGAAGCGGTGTTCGTGACGGTGGCGGTGCTGGGCCTCGCAAGGGCCAAGCTTCCCAAGTGGTTCTCTTTTTGCTCCTGGGCCGGAAACCTTCTGGCGCTGGCCTTTTCCTACTGGCTCTTTTCCCAGGAGCTCTACTCCATAAACGCCGTGTGTCCGTGGTGCCTGACTCTGATGTTTTCCTCCACCGTGCAGTTCATGGCCCAGAGCCACGCCGCGGTGACGGTGCAAAGCCTCCCCAAGGGGAGGCTTGCAAAGGCGCTAGAATCCTACTACCGCCCGTCCCTGGACCTCTTTGCGGACGCGGCCTGGATCCTGCTTCTCCTGCTTTTGATCTTCATCCGGGACGGATCGCGCCTCTTTTAAAGCTCACTTGTGGTGCAAAAGGCCCCTCGAGGACCCCTCCTTCTTTTTCTTGGCCACCCTCTTGGGGGAGTGGAGGGAGAGGGGCTGGCTTCGCTTCACGGCCCCCGGCATGGTCCAGTCCAGCTTTACGGACAGCAGCCTTAAGGTCACGGTTATCGCCACTATGAGGATGTCTAAGAGGACCTCGGTGGTGAAGTTTATCCAGTTGAAGATGTAGGCCTTGCAGACGAAGACCGTGAGGATGGAGGCCACAATCGCGGGGACGAGGTACAGGTGCTTGTCTCTGATAATGACGGGGACTTCGTTTAAGATGACGTCCCTGCAGACCCCGCCCCCTACGCCCGTGACGACGCCCACGAAGATCGCGGTTATGGCCGGCATGTGGTAGGCCAGGCCCTTGGTGGTCCCGTCTATGGCGAAGAGCGCGAGGGCGAGGGCGTCGAAGATGGTGTTGGTCCAGTAGAGCTTTTCGACCTCGGGGTGCAGGAATATCACGCACAGCCCCGCCAGGATCGCTATCCCCAGGTACCAGTAGTTGGTGAGGTTGGTGGGGGGGATGCAGCCTATCAGCACGTCCCTGATCGTGCCCCCGCCCAGGGCAGTGAACCAGGCGGCGATCATGATGGAAAAGGAGTCGAACTCCCTCCTGCACGCCGCCATCCCCCCTATCATGCCGCAAAAGAAGGTGGCGAGGTACTCCACCATCAGGAAGAACCAGTTGCTCTCCAGTGGCATCGGGGTGGAAATGGTTATCTGCGCGGCCAAAAGCATCTTCGAGCCTCCAAAAAAAAGGCGCCTACGCCAGCTCCAGGCTTATTTCGAGCTTCTCTCCCGGGCCCAGGTGCGCCTCAACCGCCAAAGTCTCCCGCAAGATTTCGCTCCTGAACTTTTCGAGGGCGGAAAGGGCCTCCTGTGGCGCCTTGGCCGAAAGGCGGATGCGGTCGGTGATCTTGAACCCCGCCTTCTTCCTCTCTTCCTGCACCTCCCGGATGAAGTCCCGGGCGAGGCCCTCCTGCTCCAGCTCCTCGTCCAGGGCGCATTCGAGGATTACGAACCCCCCGTCCGAAAGGGGCTTGGCGAAGGTGGATTCCGGCAGGGACAGGGTGGAAGAAAGGGAGTACTCGCCCTCGAGGAGCAAGACGCTTTCTCCTCCGGCCAAAACTTCGACCTTTCCCCCTTCTTCCTTCCAGTCCCCGGCTTTTGCGGCCTTTATCACGGACTGGACCTTGCCCCCCAGCCTGGGGCCCAGGGCCCTGGGGTTTAAGGAGAGCTTCTTTTCGACCTCGAACCCAAGGGCCCGGGCCTTGGAAAAGTCCAAAAACGCGGCCTCCTTTACGTCGAGCTCCCTTTCAACCACCCCCCTGAACCTTTCAAGGCCTTCCTTTTTGGTGACGACCGCAAGCTTTCTCAAGGGCTGGCGGACGCGGATGTTCTGCTCCTTCCTTATGGAGAGGGCGAGGGAGACGATTTCGCGGGCCGAGTTCATGTCCCCCTCGAGGGCGGGGTCCTCCCATGGGGCCAGCGAGGAGGGATCCGGCCAGTCTTCGAGGTGGACGGAGTCTTTTCCGGTCAGGGACCTGAAGATCGCGTCGGCTTCGAATGGGAGGAGGGGGGCTGCGGCCTTGGAGAAGGTCTCCAGCACCGTGTAGAGGGTGTCGAAGGCGGCCTTGTCCTCCTTCCAGAACCTCTGGCGGCTGTTGCGTATGTACCAGTTGGTCAGGCAGTCTATAAAGTCCCCGGCGGCGCGGCAGGCGTCGGAAATCGAGAAGGCGTCGAGGGCCCTTCCGATTTCTGAGACGGCGGAGGAGAGGGAGGAGAGGATGAAGCGGTCTAGCTCGGTCAGCTTTTCCCCCTCCCTCACCCTTTGGGCCCTGTAGCCCTTCTGCCCATCGCAGGCGTTGGCGTAGAGGGCGAAGAAGGAGTAGGCGTTCCAGTAAGGGATGAGGACCTTGCGGGCCGCGTCCTTTATGCCTTGGGAGGTGACTATCAGGTTCCCGCCGCGGAGGATGGGGGAGCTCATCAAAAACCACCTCAGCGCGTCCGATCCGGATTCGTCGAAAACCTCGGATACGTCGGGGTAGTTCCTGAGGTGCTTGCTCATCTTGTTTCCGTCGGATCCCAAAACTATCCCGTGGCATACCACGTTCTTGAACGGGACTTCATCGAAGAGCGCCTCCGTCATGACGTTTTGCACGTAGAACCAGCCGCGGGTCTGGCCGATATACTCGACCACGAAATCCGCCGGGAAGCGGGAGAGGAACCCTTCCCTGTTCTCAAACGGGTAGTGCTTTTGCGCAAAGGAGATGCAGGCGGAATCGAACCAGACGTCCAAGACGTCCTTGACCCTGCGCATCTCGCTCTTCCCCGTGGGATCGTCCGGATTGGGCCGCACGAGGTCGTCAACCCAGGGCCTGTGCAGGTCCACTTCACCTGCCTCGTTTAGGGGGAGGCGGCCAAAGTCCTTTTCAATTTCCTCTAGGGAGCCGTAGACGTCCATCCTGGGGTAGGCCGGGTCGGTGGAGATCCAGATGGGGATGGGGGTCCCCCAGTAGCGGTTGCGGGTCACAGACCAGTCCCTCGCTCCCTCGAGCCACTTCCCGAACTGCCCGTTTTTGACATTTTCCGGGATCCAGTTGATCTTCTGGTTGCCCTTGAGGAGCTTGTCCTTTATGGCCGTCACCTTTACAAACCAGCTCGAAACCGGCTTGTAGATGAGGGGGGATCCGCACCTCCAGCAGTGGGGGTAGGAGTGGACAAAGTCCTTGTCTTCAACCAAGACCGCCCGCCTGTCCTCCGGGATTCTGGAAAGCGGGCCCGCCCCCGCCTTAAAGTCCCGGATGATCTTGGAGGAGGCCTCGAAGACCTGGAGCCCCAGGTAGTCTCCGACGGGCTCCCTGAACCTGGCGGAGGGGTCGGTGACGTCGAAGGGGAAGATGGAGTGGGAGTGGATGGTCTCCATGTCGTCTTCCCCGTAGGGGGCCTGGTGGACTATCCCGGTCCCGTCGTCCTGGGTGACGAAGTCCGCCGCGTACACCTTCCACGCGTTGGGGCCCGGAAAATAGGGGGCCTCGGGGTCTTGGAGGAAGTCGGTGGGGGGCCAGTACTCCCAGCCCTCCATGTCTTTGCCCTTTATGACCCTCTCCACTTTCGCGTCCCCCAGGGCCTTCGCATAGGCCCCGAGCCTGTTTTTGGCTATCCACACGCACTTGCCTTCGAGGGGGCCTTTTTCGCACCTCACTTTGGCGTAGTCGATTTCGGGACCCACGGCCATCGCGAGGTTGGAAGGTATGGTCCAGGGGGTGGTGGTCCAGAAGAGCAGGTAGTCGGGGGAGCCCTTGAGCCTTACCGCCACCGACACGGTCCTGTCCTGGCGGGGGCGGTAGACGTCCGAATCCATGTGGAGCTCGTGGTTGGAGAGGGGGGTCTCGTCCACCGGGCAGTAGGGGAGCACCCTCTCGCTCTCGTAGACCAGCCCCTTTTTGTAGAGCTCCTTAAAGGCCCAGATCACCGACTCCATATAGGGCAGGTCCATGGTCCTTATCCCGCTTTCAAAGCTCACCCACCGGCCCTGGCGGTTTATGTACTCCTCCCACTCGGAGGAGTACTTCAAAACGCTCTCCCTGCACTTCCTGTTGAAGGCGGCCACGCCCATTTTGTCTATGTCCGCCTTGGAAGCCAGGCCCATCTCCCTCTCGGCTTCGAGCTCCGCAGGGAGGCCGTGGGTGTCCCAGTTGAAGACCCTTTCGACCCTCTTGCCCTTCATGGTCTGGTAGCGGGGGATGACGTCTTTGGCGTAGCCGGTCAAGAGGTGCCCGTAGTGGGGAAGCCCGTTGGCGAAGGGGGGGCCGTCGAAGAAGACGAAGTCCTGCGCCCCTTCCCTCTCTTTAAGGCTCCTTTCAAAGATCTTCCCGTCCCTCCAGTAGGAGAGGACTTCCTTTTCCATCTCGGGAAAGTCCGGGGTCTTTGAAAGGCCTTTGAATGCCAGAGGGTAGAGCGGGCGCGCGTTTTCCAATTCCTTCTCCTTATAAAAGGGCAAAAAGCGGGTGGTTACTATATAAGACTATATGAAAAAAGGGGGAAGAGATTATAAGAAAACCCCCGCGCACCTGCCAAGGGCCGCCTGCCCTTGCTGCATTTCTGCCCTGGGGGGGTTCGGCGGGGTGGCACCGCGCGGAGGCCCCTACAGTATACCAGACATGCCCATGTCTTACAATTTTGGTGTAAAGAAAGGGGAAAAAGTGAAAAAATACGACCTGCTCATAGTGGGGGCCGGCCTCTTCGGGCTGACGGTGGCCCAAAGGGCGGCCGAAGAGGGGTTCAGCCCCCTCGTCATAGACAAGCGAGCCCACATCGGGGGCAACGCCTACTCCTACTTCGACAAAGAAACGGGGATTGAGATCCACAAGTATGGGGCGCACCTTTTCCACACCAAGAGCGAAAAGGTGTGGGAGTACGTGAACCGCTTCTCCTCCTTCACGAACTACCGGCACCATGTCTTCACCCTCCACGAGGGCAGGATCTACCCCATGCCGATTAACCTGGGTACGATAAACCAGTACTACTCGGCCGCCATGAGCCCCGAGGAGGCGGAAAAGCTCGTAGAATCCAAGGCCGAGGGCGCGGCCAAGGACGCCAGGAACCTCGAAGAGAGGGCCGTGGCGCTCATAGGCCGGGACCTCTACGAGGCCTTCATCCGGGACTACACCTACAAGCAGTGGCAGACGGATCCCAGAAACCTCCCCGCCTCCATCTTCACTCGCCTCCCCATCCGCTTCAACTACGACAGCACCTACTTTTCGGACCCCTACCAGGGCCAGCCCAAGGAGGGGTTCTGCGCGATGTTCGGGGCGATGATGCGGGACCCCAAGATCGAGGTCAGGCTGGAGTGCGACTACTTTGAAGACGGTTCCCTGCCCAAGGGGATCCCAACCGTCTACACGGGCCCCTTGGACAGGTACTTCGGCTACCGCTTCGGAGTCCTGGGGTGGAGGACTATAGACTTTAAGGAAAAGCGGTACGACCTTGAAAGCTTCCAGGGGTGCTCGGTTCTGAACAAGTCCGACCTTTCCGACCCCTCCACGAGGTCCATCGAGTTCAAGGCCTTCAACCCGGAGAGGAAGGAAGTATTCGAGAGCAAAAAGACCGTGGTGTGGGACGAGTACTCGAGGTTCGCAGGGCAAAAAGACGAGCCCTACTACCCCATAGGGACTCCGGAAGACAAAGAGATTTTGGCAAAGTACGAAGAGGCCAAAAAGAGCGAAAAGAACGTGATCTTCGGAGGCAGGCTCGGGGAGTACGCCTACTACAACATGGACCAGACCATAGCCTCGGCCCTGGAAACCTTCGAAAAGAAGGTGCTCCCTATGCTTAAAGGCGGGAGAAAATAGAATCCCAGCTCTTCAAAGAGCCCATGTCCGCCTCCCTGTAAGAGCGGGAGAGCGGCCCCCAGTTTTTCACAAGCTCCGCCGTCAGGCGGACGTTTTCAAGGTACAGCCTCCTGAAGAGGGGGGCGTTTTTCTTTAGTAGCCTGGCCTTCCCCTTTCCGTCGTAGACTTCCGCCTCCGAGCACCCCGCGAGGGAGAGCCATGAATCTGTGGAGCTGACCTCCCTGGCGCAGCCTGCGCCTCCTGGCAGCGCTGCGTTCAAAAGCCCGAGCGCGGCCTTTTCGGCCCTTTTAAGCCTCGGGATTCCGGCAGGATCCGGCGCCTGGACGGAGGGCAGGGGGAGGCGCGAAGGGTGGAAGAGGGGGGGGTCGATGGAGCGCCTGAGGTCCTCCGCCTCCTTCCTCTTAGAGCCCTGGCCCCGCAGGATCGCTTCAGGGCCCGCGAGCAGGTCGCGCAGGGCCAGGTTCCTGAGGGCCATAGAAGCGTACTCCATCCGGATCCCGAGGTTGGTCTGATCGCGAAGAGACGCCTCGAAGACCCCGGAGGGTCGGTCCTTGTACAGGAGGGCTGTGAGAAAGCGGTTGCGCTCGGCGAAGTACTCCACCCATCCCCGCGTCTGATCCTTGAGGTGCCAGGCGGGGTGCCAGACCGCGGCTCCGGGGAGGGAGATAGAGGGGATGCCCGCCTTCTTCGCCCTGAGGCCGTACTCGATGTCGTCAAACTTTATAAAGACCGGCAGCGGCAGCCCTATCTTTTCCACGGCGCTGCGGGGGATGGAGCAGAGCCACCAGCCGTTGTAGTCTTCCGCGCATCTCCTGTGGAGCCGGGGGCTCTCCCTGAGCGGGAGGGCTGAAAAGTCGTGGTTGTAGCCGAGATCCAGCGAGGGGGCGTACCAGATTTTCTCCCAGTCTATGATCTCTCCGAAAGTGAAGAGGGAAGAGGGGGAGTCTGAGTGGAGCATTCCGGCTCCCACGATTACAGGGGACAGGCAGTGCTTTTGAAACTCCGAAATCCTTTCCAGCGTCTCCCCTTCCGGGAAGGCGTCGTCATCCATGAGGACGAAATACGGGTCCCCGCCTTTCAGGGCCTCCCTCATGCACCGGGCAAACCCTCCGGCCCCGCCGAGGTTCTTCTGCCTTATGTACCTGAGCCCCGGAGAGGCTTGGGCGGCAGAAGCGAAAGCGGAATCCTCTGCAGCGGGCCGCGTCCCCTGGTCAGCGCAAAAGATCTTCCTCACGCTTCCGGCTTTGCCGGAGGCGACCAGAGCCCTCGCGGCCGAGCGAGGGGAGTCGAACGTGGCTATGCACGCGTCCTGCTGGGCCGGTGCCGAAGAAGCCGGCA
>JAFYIA010000049.1 GCA_017538865.1 Aeriscardovia sp.
CGTCCAAAAGGAGGATGGATGGCCTCATGGCGATGGCCCCCGCGAGCGCCACCCTCTGCTTTTGGCCCCCCGAGAGGTGGGAAGTGGATCTCGACAGCTCCACTTCCCCCAAACCCACCCTTCTCAGGGCTTCACGGACGCGCCTCCAGATTTCCCCCCTCTCGATTCCGAGGTTCTCGAGGCCGAAGGCGACGTTGTCCCCCACCCTCTGAAGGACCATCTGAGCCTCGGGATCCTGCATCATGAGCGCACACCGGCCCCTGGCGTCTTGGGGGTGAAGGCCCTCCACCAAAAGGTCCCCCTCGGTGACCCCCCCATCTTCGTCCTCCCTCTGGGAAGCGGGCGCGGCGTAGGCCTCATTGTTGCCGAGAACCCCAGCTATTGCGCAAAGGAGCGTGCTCTTTCCGATTCCCGAAGACCCCAAAAGTAGAACCCTTTCCCCCTCCCGGATCTCGAGGTTCAAGCCCTTCACCACATAGTCTTTCCTCAGGGGCCTCCTGTAGCCCCAGCCTGAGAAGCTGACGGCAGCCTTACCCGTCATTTGGCCTTCCTCCGTATGGCCCTGCCGGACGCGAAGCGGTCCAGCGCCCCCGTCCTGGCTATGGCCCTGTAGAGGTACCAGGATCCCAGCCCTGCAATGAGGACGCCGGAAATTGCGGTGGCCACCGTATAGGAGAGGGCGTAGAGGCCCAAAAGGCTGAAGGCCTGAAGGTCTGTCAAAAAGCTCACCACCCTGTAGAGGAGTCCGGAAACGCCGCCGGCCAGCATCGTGATCCACACATTCCAATGCCTGTAGGCGAAGGCGGCGAATACGGCCTCCGCCCCCAGCCCCTGCACGAGGCCGCTCAGCACCGTGAGGGCGCCCCCGTAGACATTCCCCATCATCCCCTCTATCAGGGACGCTAAAAGCTGGGCGTAGATGGAGCTGCCGGGCTTTCGCACGATGACGGCGGCAAGGGGCCCAGCAAAGAGCCAAAGGCCATCCAAAAGGCTCCCCAGGCCAGGGAAAATTGCCTGCAGGCCGTCATGAGGTATAAAATCCGCCATCCAAAATACGAAGGAAGAAGCCACTCCGATAACTGAGCATACGGCTATGTCTACGGCTCTCCACTTGAAATTACTCCTGGAACCCAAAGCTTCATCCCCTCGGGCGCAAGAGACGAGAAAAAGCGCCCAAAGCCCCTCCAATTCCCTGCAGGATGACGGGAGCGCAAAGTTGATTTTCCGTTTTATTCAAAGATACCACTTTTAAAAGACGGCCTGGTTTTAAGAGGCCCCTCACACGCTGCGCCCGGCCCTTCCAGACGCGAAGCGGTCCAGCGCCCCCGTCCTGGCTATGGCCCTGTAGAGGTACCAGGATCCCAGCCCTGTGAAGATGGCGCTTAGGAGCGTGAAGAGGAGGTAGGAGAGGCCGTATGCCCCCGAGAGGCTTATAGCCTGAAGGTCCGTAAGGAAGCTCTCGGCCCAGCAGAAAAACCCGGAGAGGAGCGAGGCCAAGCACGCTGTCCACACGTTCCACACCCTGTACAGGAAGAGGGCGAAGACAATTTCGGCCCCCAGGCCCTCGAAAAAGCCCGGGATTATGACGCTGGCGCCCCCGTAGATGTTTCCCATGAGGGCCTCCAGAACGGAGGCCAAAAGCTCGCAGAAAAGGGCGGCGCCGGGCTTTCGCACTATGACGGCGCATAGGGGCGCCGCGAAGAGCCAAAGGCCGTTCAAAAGCCCTCCGAGGCCTGGAACCATGGCCTGGAGGGCCGAAAAAGGAAGGAAGTCGGCCGCCCAGAAGACGATCCCGCAAGCCACCCCCAGGCAGCTGGCAGTGGAGATGTCCACAACCCTCCACCTCCAGGATCTCCCCTTCAAGACGGCCCTCAAATTCAGAGCGTGCTGAGCAGCAGCGCCTCGGCTTCCATATCGCCCTTGAGCTCGGAAAGATCCTGGGATTCGTTGGGCGCATGGGCGTTGGTCAGAGGATCTTCAGGGCCGTCCACCAGGACGTTGGCCTTGGGGAATTTGGCCTGCAGGATCGGGATCATGGGGATGGAGCCGCCTTCGCCCTTATTTTCAGGGGCGCACCCAAAAACGGCCTGGAAGCACTTTTCGGCCTGAGCCACTACAGGGTTGTCGGGATCCATTGCCCAGCCTGTGCCGGTCTCGAGGACCTTCACGTCTATCTGGCATCCGAAAGGCGGGTTCTTGAGGATGAAGCCCTTGAGCGCCTCGGCAGCATCTTCCGCCTTCTGCAGGGGGCTGGTCCTCATAGAGAGCCTGAAGGTGCACTCGCTGGCCAGCTGGTTGAAAGATTCTTTGACGGGGCGAATGTCCATGCCGATGAGGGCTATGGCGGGCTTGGTCCAGAGCCTGGAGGCGAGAGACCCGCTCCCCGCCAGTTTGCAGGAGGGAAGGAGCGAAGAATCTTTCCTGAAGTCTTCCTCGTTCAGATCCTCCTTGAGGCCCCCTATGGGCTCTCCTTGGATGAGGCCGGGCACGACGACGTTCCCCTCTTTGTCGTAGAAGCTGGACACGATCATGGAGGAGAGGGTGTTGGCATCCAAGATTGGCCCCCCGAAGGTTCCGGAGTGCACGGGGTGCCCGAGGCACTTTACCGTGACGTCCATGGTGACGTTGCCCCTGAGGGAAGCCGTCAGGGAGGGGATCTTGGCCGACCAGTTGCTGGAATCGGTTATGAACATCACGTCCGCATCGAAGTAGTCGGGGTGGGCGTTCAAGAAGGGCACGAAGCTCGGAGAGCCCATCTCCTCTTCGCCTTCTATAAAGACTTTTACGTTGCACTTGAGGTTGCCCTTGAGCGCGGTCAGGGCCCCGACGTGGGTCATGATGCCGCCGCCGTCGTCGCTCGACCCCCTTCCGTAGAGACGGCCGCCTTCTATGACGCCCTTAAAGGGAGGGGTCTTCCAGGAGGCCTCGTCTCCAGCCGGCTGGACGTCGTGGTGGGCGTAGAGGAGCACGGTCTTGTCGGCCCCCACGTCCTTTTGGCCCACGACTTCCCAGGCCCCCGGCTGCCCGTCTTCCTGGACTGCCTGCTCGACTCGGGCGTTGTCTATGCCCGCCTCCCTCAGGCACTGGGCCACAAATTCCGCCGAAGCCTTCATAGTGGGCGAGCTTATCCCTTCGGCCGAAACGGCCTTTAAGGCGATCTTCTTTTCAAGAGTGGAGACAAAGCCGTCCCAGCCGGCGTCGACCTTCTCGGAAATCTCCCTGAGGGCGCCGTTTTCTGTACTTTCAGAACTCATCTCATTCACCAGCTTAAAAGTAAATCAAGTCCCGCTTATAGGATACCTTTTTTATGTGAAATGGAATTTGCCGGGCTTGAAGAAGAAAAAGAACAGCGAAGAGGAGGAGGCGGCTCCCTCAGGCCCCCGGCTGCCGGGGACCAAGAAGGACCAGCCCACCCTCAAGAGGAAGGAGGCCCAAAAGCTCTCCTACCTCCCCCTGGTCCCGGATCCCAAGGACCGCAAGGAGAGGAACAAGGTCGAAAGGAAGCGGGCCCGCCTGAAGCAGGACAAAGAGTACGTGGCCATGGAGACGGGGGACGTGGCCAACATGCCCAAGGCCGAGAGGTCCCCCATAAGGACTTTCGCCAGGGACTGGATAGACGCCCGCTACAACTTGGGCGAATTCTTCATCCCCATAGCCCTCGTCCTCCTCATAGGCTCCATCAGCCTTTCTTCCTATTCGTCGGTCCTGGGCTTTGTGCTGGCGATGATAATGTACGTGTACATGGTGGCGGTGCTGGTGGATCTGACCGTACTCTGGATCACCCTGAAGCGCAGCCTCATAAAGCACGGCAAGTGGGATGGGAACAGGGCCACCCTGCGCAAGGAAAGGCTTTTGACCTATACCATTTCCAGGGCCATCCAGATTAGGCGCTTCAGGGTTCCCAAACCCGTCGAAAAGCACCGCGGGCACTGGCCCGATTAAAAAAGCAGCCCACGCCGCATTGCAGGCCCCCTCACATATCCGTCTTATGGCTCTTTATGGATGCGTATATCACAAAAGCCAGATGGCGGGAGAGTGACTTTATCTCTTCCCTGTCGAGGCTCCTCAAAAGGTCGAGCCGGACGAGGAGGGAAGTGGCGAAGCCCACAACCCCCTCAAACAGGATCTTTTGCATGTCGGAAAACTTTTCGAGATCGATATTTCTGTATTTGACGATATAGTCCTTGAATCCTTCCCTGAAGGCTTCCACAAGGTCCATACTCCCGTGGGGCGAAATGAGAACGGAAAGCCTTTGAGCCTTGACGGAATTCTGCCTGCAGATGGACGTCATGTAGTAGCAGATTTGATCGCTCGCCACTTCGATGTCGCTCTCTTCGAAATTTAAGAAGAGCGAGGTGAGATCGTCCCAATTTTTGGCTTCAGCTTCTACTGCGTCCTTTGCCAGATCCGACAGATTCCTGTAGTGGTAGTAAAAGTCCCCCCGGCTCACGTCGGCGCGGGCCAAAAGTTCCGAAACGGAAATTTGGGCGTACGGTTTTTCTTCTAAGAGGGACCAAAAGGCATCGTAGAGCCTTTGGACGCACCCCTCCCATATTTTTTTTGGCACGGAATATAGCTTATCTATATTTAGACAACTTGTCTAACTTATGATACAATCTGTTTAAGTCTACGGCATTTGAACCGCTCTTTAATTCGATTTAAATTCCTGTTTTTGATTTTTCAATCTACTTTCCTTAGGAGATTCATGGCTGAAAAAGCAGAGCAAAACGAACATGCTTCAGGCGCCAAGCCGAAATCCAAATGGCTTTCCCTGATAGGCCTGGTAGTGGCGATCTCGGCCGTAATAATGGACGGGACCATCATGAACGTGGCACTTCCTTCCATAATGCAGGTCTTCAACCTCAACGCCTCGAACGGCGAGTGGATAGTGAGCATTTATTCCCTCATCTTCTGCGCCCTCCTCGTCACTTCCGGAAGGATTGCCGACGCCGTCGGGAGAAAGAAGATGCTCATTTGGGGCCTCGTCGTCTTCGCCTTGGGAAGCGTCCTGGGGGCCTTGGCCGGAAAATTTGGGGGGTACGCCATGCTCATGGGGGCCAGGGTGATCCAGGGCGTGGGAGGCGCCATGATCCTTCCCACCATCTTTTCCACCCGGAACGCCATCTATCCGGGAGGCATGAGGATCGTCGCGGTCGCCCTCGTCGGCTCCCGCAGGAGCGCGAGGTTCGGAGTGGGGCCGTGGCTCGGCGGCCTCCTCGTGACCTACGCAAACTGGCAATGGGTGTTTTGGATAGAAATCCCCCTGGCCGCGGTGAGCGCGGTCTTCGTAGTTTTCACCATCCCCGACACCTACGGCGAGAAGTTCCGGGGGCTGGACGTCTTGGGCCTGATCCTTTCCGTGGTGGGGTTCGGAGGCATCGTGTACGGCCTGATCGAAGGAAAGAGCATGGGGTGGTGGCGCCCCTCCAAGGGGTCGTCCTCCTGGGCGGGCCTCTCGCCGGTCCCCTGGACCCTCTTCATAGGCGCCGTCGCCCTAGTCCTCTTCCTGCTCTGGCAGGCCAGGAGGGTCGGCAAGGGGAAGTCCTACATCATGGATCTCCGGGTCTTCCGCATCCACACCTTCTCCCTCTCAGTAGCCGTGCAGATAGTCTTTAGGACGGGCCTCATAGGGATCTTGTTCATCCTCCCCCAGTTCCTGCAAAACGTCCTGGGGATGAGCGCGCTGCAGGCCGGGGAAATTACCTGCTGCACCGGCTTTGCCTCCCTCATCTCCGGCCTCCTGGCCGCGCCCCTGGTAAAACTCACCTCCACCAAGACGGTGATAGTTTGGGGCATGGCGATCCAGGCGCTGTCCCTCGTGGGCCTCTTCTTCCTCTTCCGCATCTCCCCCTCCCCGGGGGCATGGGCCCTGAGGGGTTGGCTCATAGCCTACGGCTTCGGGCTGGGGCTCACTTCAGCCCAGCTTTCCGCCATCCTCATGAGCGGGGTGCCCAACAAGTGGGGCGGCCAGGCCTCCTCCATCCAGTCCACTGCGGTGCAGCTGGCCTCTTCCCTGGGTGTGGGGATCATAGCTTCGGTCTTTACGGCCTTCCTGTGGGCTGAGATTCCGGCCGCGGTAAACAGCACGAGCCTTTCGGCCCAGGAGAGGGAGGGGGTTACGACCTCGGTCATCAGCACGCAGGGGGCGTCCATACCCGAAATCGAAAAAGGGCTCTCCAAAAGGCCCGACGGAGCGGCGGTCGACGCACACATAAAGCGCGGGTTTGAAAACGGGATTGCGGACACCACTCTGGTGTCAGCCGGAGTGCTGGCGGCGAGCTTTGTGATGTGCCTGTGGTTCCCCGGAAAAAAGAAGCTTAAAGAGGAGAGGGAAGAAGTGAGGGAGGAGGACAGGGAAGAAAGTAAAGAGGGGGTTACGGAAAGGGCCTGAAGGCCTACTGGTCTATCCCGCTCCTCCTGCGCATCATCCTATTGCTGACCTTTATCTTGCTGGGATCGATATTCCTCGGAATTGCCTGCTGCTTTGTCTGCATGGTGGTCAGCCTGACATTGAGCTCGCTTAGCTCCATTTTGGTAAGGACCGCCTTCTTGCGCATTATCGCGCTGCGCAGCTTGCTTATAGGGGTCCTTCCCTCGCCTTTGCCCACGAAGATCCTTATGACCGGGATTTTGCTCCCGGGGGCCACCCTGCGCAGGATCGCTTCCTGCTTGTCCATTTCATAGCCGAGGCGCGCCTTGTCGCCTTCCCCGACCAGGTACATTCCGGCCCTGCCGGTCCCCCTCCACAGGGCGTCGCGGGTCTTGCGGTTTATCCAGACGGGCTCCTCAGGGAAGGAGAAGTCCCCTTTGGTCATAGTAGAGAAGACGGCCGGCGAGGCCCCGAACTGTCCTTCCAGCCTCTTGTATCCGGCCCTGTCCGAAATCTGGGTGAGGCATGCCGAAGCCGCGGAAAAACCCACCATGACCCCGCACAGGATCACAAGTATCCAGATCCACGCCACGGTGAACCTGACGCCGAAGCAGATTGCGAGGGCTATGCCTATAGGCACCAGAAAGGCCAGGAGCATCCACCAGGGCAGGGACTTGTTGGTCTTGTAGGTGAGCTTGTAAATCTGTATGACCTGCTTTAGGGCGCCTTTTTTCTTCCTTTTGGCTTCTTCTTTTGCCATAATCCAGTCAATCCTTAATGCCGTGGCGGGTGCGCACGCTGTCGGCGCATCTATCTGAACGAGTGCAAATAAATTTTAGTCTCACCGCGTCACTTTTCGGGAAGCGCCCCGGAGCCTACAGATCCAGCGCCGTGTCGGCCTCGGCTTTCACTGCTTCCACAGCCTCGTTCACATCCTTGGCCTTTTTCCTCTTTTTCTCGTTGGGGAGGATCCACGAGATGATCCCGCCTCCCAAAAGAATCAGGGAATCTACGCCCAGGGTATTGGAAATGCCCTCTGTAAATCCTGCATCAATCTTGTTTTTGAACTCCTTTTGGAAGGAAGCGGGGGCGGCCCGGTACTCCCCGCTCCCTTCAAGCTCCGGGATGGCGCTCCCGGAGCTGCCTATGACCACGTTGTCGATTTCCCTGGAAAATTCGTCCGGAAGATGGAGTTCGTCCACCTTTGGGGGCAGGGTCGCCCAGAGGAAGTCTACGAAGATTATCCCTATCACGGCTATGGCGAGGGCCGCGGCGAGCTGGCTTATGGTGGACTTGACGCTGCTGCCCTGGCCGGCCTTGACGTCGGGCACGTCCACCATGATGACGCTGGTCAGCTGGGCCGAGGCGAAGCCCAGGCCCACGCCGTAGAGGGCAAGCCAGAGGTAGATTAGCCCCTCTATGGCCCCGTGGCCCGGGCGGATGGTGAAGTAGAACCCGGCCATACTTCCGGCCTCAAAGAGGAATCCGGTTGAAATAACGGCCTTGGCGCTGGCGTACTTTACAAACGGGGTGGCAAAGCCCCCGGAGATGAAGGCCCCGGAGGCCATTACGCACAGCACGTACCCCGTCTCTATCGCCGAAAGGTTCAGGATGTTTTGAAGGTAGAGGGGGAGGAGGAAGACCAGGCCGTACTCCCCCACGGCGTTGGCGATGGAGACGATGTTTCCGAAAGAGAAGCTGCGGTACTTGAAGAGCTTCACGCTCATGAGCGTGCTCTTCCCGCGATCCTCCAGTATCACTTCCAGGATGACGAAGAGTATGAGGGCGACTATGCCTGCCAAAAACACCCAGGGGATGCGGCTTAGGCCCGCGGCCCATGGCTTGGTCCCGGCCTTGGGCCGCCACCAGCCGTAGTTTTGCCCCTCGATGAGGCCGTAGACCACGAACACGAAGCCGAGGGTTGAAAGGACGAAGCCCCCGAAATCGAATACGCCCTTGATCTTCTCCCCAAGGCTGTCGGGGACGGCGTACCATACGAGGAGCCCCACTACTGCCGCCACTATCACGTCGAACCAGAAGACCCAGCGCCAGGTGGAGTAGGTGGTGAAGAGGCCGCCGATGAGCGGGGCTATCCCCGCAGCCACCGCTATGGAGGATCCGTAGGTGGCGAAGGCCACGATCCTGTACTTGCCCTTGAAGATGGTGTTGATGGAAGAGAGGGTGGTGGGAAGGATCATCGCCCCTCCCACGCCCTGGATGAACCTTCCCACCAGCAGGGGGGCCAGCGAGGGCGCCACGGCGGCGACGATGGAGCCTGCCAAGAATACCGCCAGGCCTATTATCATCATCTTCTTGCGCCCGATATGGTCGGCGATCCTGCCGAAAGTTATGAGCAGGGAGGCGAAGACCAGCGAGTAGAGGTCCACCACCCACTCCACGGATGCGAAGCCCAAGTGCAGGTCGGTCATTATGGCCGGCATCGACACGTCCACGATCGTCAGGTCCATGACGATTATGGACACTGCCATGGCTATCACGAAAAGCACCAGCCACAGGCTCCTGCCGTTTGGGGCCAGGGCCCTTTCCCTCGGCTTCCTTTCGGCTTTCTCCTTCATCAAACACCTTCTTCTGTAAGTCGGATGGATAAAATGACAGTGTGTCAATTAATAATAATACAGCGCAGGGAAAAAGGGAAAGAAGGGCTTAAACTAAGCCAGGAGCTTTGAAAGGGCGGCCCGGAGCCTCTCTATGCACTCCTGGACGTCGGATCCGTTGTAGATGGAGCGTATGGTCTCGTGGCAGAGCAGGGACACCGCCCAGGCCACGGGGCTTCCCGCCTCCTGGTCCCAGATCTCCTGGGTAACTTTGGCGTTGTCCACGAAGGCCCTGGCGAAAAACTTCATATAGCCTTCCGCCTCGGTGGATCCCACGAAGGCCTTCACGGCCTCGATGTACTTTTCGGGGTTGCCCGAATCCAGATTCCCCGGGTTTGAAAGATGCACCCTGCGGATGATTTCCCGGCACATGTACAAATACGCGTCTTTGAGGTCGGAAAAGTAGACGTAGAAGGCGCCCCGGGAGATCCCGGCCCCTTCCACGATCCTGGCCACTGTGGCGTCCTGGAGGGGGTAGGAGCTGAACTCTTCGAGGAGGGCCTTTTCTATCGCCTCCCTCTTGGGAGTTTTAAGGCGGGAAAAAGTGGGGGTGGTCACTTACGTCCCGCAGCCTTCATAGCTGATTCGACTTCGAGCGCCAAAGAGGAAAAGAGGCGCCCCAGAGGGGAGGGGGAAAGGGATCCGTCCGGATCCAGCACCGCCGGCCTCCCCTCTTCGCACAGCATCGAAACGTCTGAAGAGAGGGGGATCTTGGCCATGAGGGGGACGTCCCTCCCGGTGGCGTCGGACAGGATCTTTGCGGCCCTCTCCCCCCCGCCCTGGCCGAAGGGGAAGGACTTCCCCTCCCCCTCGCCTGCAAAGGACATGTTCTCCACGACCCCTATGATTTTTTCGTTGAACCTGCAAAAGGCGAGGCCGCTCCTGGAGGCTATGAGTGCGGAAGAGATCTGGGGGGTCGTGACCACAAGGCACGAGGCCGAGGGAATCATCTGTGCGCAGGAGATCGTCATATCCCCCGTCCCCGGCGGGAGGTCGATTATGAGGATGTCCAAGTCCCCCCAGAGGGTCTGGTTTACGAACTGCCCGAAGGCCCGGCTGAGCCTGGGGCCCCTCCAGAGCACGGGCTTGTTCTGCTGGACGAACATGCCGATGGAAATCGCCTTCACGCCCCAGGCGGACTCCGGTATCAGCATGGAATCGACTTGGCGCGGGCGGCGGGAGATGCCCAGCATCGCAGGGACGGAGTACCCGTAGACGTCGGCGTCTATCAGGCCCACTTTGCGCCCCATGGCGGCGAAGGCGGCGGCCAGGTTCACCGACACCGTCGACTTGCCGACCCCGCCTTTCCCGCTGGCCACCACCAGCGTGGGGATGGAGAAGTGCTCCAGGGGGAACTTGTACTGCTCCATGAGGGCGTCGAGCTTTGACCTGTCCATAGGATGGAGCTTTACCGAGGGGATGACCTTGAGGTCCTCTGTCCCCAGAGACGAGATCGCCTCCGCCACCTCCCCTTCCAGCTCCGAAGGCAGGCTCCCATCCAAGCCCGGCACCTCCATGTCCACGTCCACTTCGAAAGTAGTCTCCTTGGAAAGGATGGACCTGCGCCTGGCGGCAGAAATGGAGGCGATCATATCGAGCCTGGAAATCTCGATCCCGAGCTTTGGCGAGACTATGGCCTTTATCTTTTCAAAGGCCTCTTCCTCTATCTTCAGCGCGCCCTCGTCGGAAGTGGGCCTGCACGCCCTCTCCCTGCCGTCAGAATCCGGCTTTGGGCTGGTCTTCATCCACTTTCCCACTTGCTACCTCTTCAAAAGTTTTTCAAATTCTTCTTCTCCTATGATCTTAACCCCTAGCGCTTCGGCTTTTGCCAGTTTGGAGCCGGGATCGCGGCCGGCCAGAAGGTAGTCGGTCTTGGAGCTTACCGAAGAGGAGGCCTTGCCGCCCTCGGCCTCTATCTTTTCCTCTACCTCCCGGCGGCTGAACCCGTCCAGGGTGCCCGTTACGACGAAAGTGAGGCCCGAAAGGGGCCCAGGCCCGCCTGCGGCGCCCGCCCCGCCTCCTCCGCCCAGGCCCGCCGCAAGCCAGGAGGAAAAGATTTTCCCCTCAAAGCTTTTCGGATCTTTTGCGGCCTTAAAGTACTCGGCCATCGCCCGCGCCGTCTTTTCTCCCACGCCTTTCACGGCCTCAAAGTCCTCTTCCCCGGCCAGGGAGACTTCCTCGGCGTCTTTGTAGCGGGCGGCCACGAGCTTTGCCGTGTTGGGGCCCAGGTGCTTTATGCACAGGGCCGAGAGGAACCTCGCCAGGTCGACTCCTCTGGCGCGGGAGATCTGCTCAAGCATCTTGCCCGCGTTAGCCCGGAGCTGCCCTGAAGAAGAGCGGAAGAGGGGGATCCTGTCGAAGTAGCCGGAGCCCCCCAGTATCCGCTTCTCCTTCTTCCCTCCCTCTTCGAATGTTTCGACCCTCGGTATCTCCCTCCAAACCTCCACCTTCAAGAGGTCTTCGGCAGTGAGGGAGAATAGGCCGGCTTCACTGGAAAGGGCGGCCTTTTGGGGGGCCGGGAGGATCGGAGACGGGGTCGGAGGGGCCCCTTCGGCGACAACTTCCTTCACCCCCGGAAGGTACTTTTCCGGGGACGGCCTTCCCTTTTCCGGCCATGCGAGGGCCGTGGCGCTCTCTTCTCCGAGCTCGTCTATGTCGAAAATCTTGCGGCCGGATATGTAGAGGAGGCGCCCCACGATTTGGGCCGGGCACCCCTCCCTGTTCGGGCACACCAGATCCGCACCCTCCCCTTCTTCGCTTCTGACGAGCTTTGTGCCGCAATAGGGGCACAGAGAAGGCATCGAAAACGGCTTCACCCTTTCCGGATCCCTGGCCGAAAGGACGGGGGAGACGACTTCGGGTATGATGTCTCCGGCTTTCTTGACTACGACAGTGTCCCCTATCATGATCTGCTTTTTTTCCACCACTTCGCCGTTGTGCAAAGTGGCCCTGGACACTGTAGATCCTGCCAGGAGCACGGGATCGAGCACGGCTATGGGCGTCACTTTCCCGGTGCGCCCCACCTGCACGGCCACGTCCTTGAGGAGGGTGTGCGCCTCTTGGGCGGGGTATTTGAAGGCCACGGCCCACCTGGGGGCGTGCGAGGTGGCCCCGAGCTTTTCTTCAAAGGAGAGCTCGTTTACTTTGACCACCATGCCGTCCAAGGGGTGCTCCAAAGAGTTCCTCTTTTCCCCCAGCTTTTCCGCCATCTCCCAGACGCCCTCAAACGAGGTCTCAACCGACCTATTGGGGGAGACGGGAAGGCCCGAGGATTCGTAGAAGGAATACACGTCGGAGAGGCGGCGAGGCCCCTCGCCCTTCCACTCTGCCCTGCCCACGCCATGGGCCAAAAAGCTCAGCCTCCTGGAGGAATCCCGGCTGTTTTTCTGCCTCAGGCTCCCGGCGGCGGCGTTCCTCGGGTTGGCGAAGGGGGGCTTGCCCTCCCTCTGCCTGCGCTCGTTCAGCTCGTTGAAGTCGTCGAACCTCATGAAGGCTTCCCCGCGCACTTCCAGGAAGGAAGCGCGGCTTTCCCCGCCAAGCCTCTGGGGGATGGAAGGGATGGCCATGGCGTTTTCGGTGATGTCCTCCCCCTGCGAGCCGTCCCCCCTCGTGGACGCCGAGGTCAGGATTCCGTCTTCGTAGACCAGGTCCACCGCCAGCCCGTCTATTTTGACTTCGCAGCTCACTTCCAAGCCTTCTTCGCCTAAAGCGAGGGAAGTGTCCCCGTACCAGGCTTCCAGCTCCTCTCTGGAAAAGACATCTTCAAGGCTGAGCATCTTGGAGGGGTGGACCAGGGTTTCTCCGCTGGGCCTGGCCCCAACCTGGGAAGGGAGGGGCGAGGAGAGGGAGGGCCAGATCTCTTCCAGCCTCTTGAAGGCCGCCATCCTGGCGTCGTAGGCGTTGTCGGAGGCCACGGGGTCGGACGAGTTGTAGTAAAGGTCCCGATCCCTCTCGATAAAGGAGGCGAGGCTTTTGTGGAGCTCCTCGGCCTCTTGCAAATTGAGTTTCTCCAAATCCTTCCCGGCCAGGATCTCCACGTCCCGGTCGGTCCCGGTCAAGGGCCCCACTTCACATCCCCGCTTCGTACTGCCTCTTTTGCCCCTTCACTCCCGCAAGGCGGAAGGGACCGGCAAAGTACCGCTCGTCACAGGAGTAGTCCTGGGGGCTTGAGGGGAGGAAGTCGGAGAAGAGGTGCTCGTACTCCCCCACCCCCACCTTCCGCCTGCCGTTTATCGCAGCCAAATGCCTTTCGGGGGCGAGGAAGGAGGAGTAGCCCTCCTGGAGCGTGGCGCTGAAAAGCTCGGCTTCGGCGCCCGAGCCGTAGGAAAAGAGGGCGATCCTGGAACCGGCCTCCAGAAGGGAGGATTCCAGGAGGCTCAACAGGGAGAGGTACAGGGACCCCGAGTAGATGTTTCCTACCCTGCGCCCGTAGGCGGCTGAGGCCTCAAACCTCGAGCGGAGCTTTTCTGCGCGGTCCGGATCCGCCTCTTTGAGAACCTCCCTGAGGGCCTTGAGGCCCATCTTGGCGAAGGGGAGGTGGAAGAGGAAGGCCTCAAAGTCCTGGGCCCCTCTGCCGGTCTCTTCCTTGTACCTCTTCCAGAGGCGGGAGAAGAACTCCAGGTACACTTCCGTGGAGTAGTGGCCGTCCACTATGGCGCAGTCCGAATAGGTCGGGCGCCAAAAGTCGGCCGCCAGGGCCGTGAGGAACTCCCTGTCCTCCTCGACTTTCAGGATTTTGGGGTCCGCCGAGCACAAAAGCGCCACAGCGCCCGCGCCCTGGGTGGCCTCGCCGGGGGTGTTGAGGCCGTAGCGCGCAATGTCGCTACCTATCGCCAAGACCTTCCTCCTGGGGCGCATGGAGACGTAGTCCAGAGCCCATGAGAGGGCCGCCGTGGCGCCATAGCAGGCCTGTTTCAGCTCGACGCACCGGACCCTGTCGGGAAGGCCCAAAAGCTCTTTTACATACACCGCTCCGGCCCGGCTCGCGTCCACCCCGCTCTCGGTCCCCATGAGGATCATGTCAACCTCTCCCGGATCCTCCCCCTTCATCGCGTCCCTGGCCGCGGCCGCGGCCAGGGTGACAGAATCCTGGCTCGAGGGGGCCACGCTCTGCTCCGCCTGTCCTATACCGACGGTGTACTTTTCAGGGTCTACCCCGCGGCTCTTTGCGAGATCCCGCATATCCAGAAAGAGGGAGGTGGTGGCAAAGCCTATCCTGTCGATTCCGGCCTCACTCATCTTCTTCCCCCTCTTTTTCAGAATCTCCCGCGCTCTCCCCACCCTTCTCGGCGCGAAGGTGGGAAAGCATGATCTCGGCCTGCCTGACGGTCCTCTTCGGGTGGTGCAGCATGCGCTCGGTCACCTTGGCGATCTCATCGCCCTGGGCGCCTGCCGCCCTGGCCAGGTTGTAGCTCCTGAGCTTTACGTGCCCCTCTACGATCCCCTCGGTAGCGATGCTCTTCAGGGCGGCCAGGTTCTGTACGAGCCCCACGGCGCCAAAGACTTCCTGCATCTCCCAAAGGTCCGCCGCCCCCAGGATCCTCTGGCACAGCTCCGGCGTCCCCAGGGTCTTTATGGAAAAGCCGATCCTGCCCACGGGCATAGGCATGGCGAGCTTGCCGTGCAAAATCGTCTTCCCATTTTCCTCTTCGATCTTCCATGTGGACAAGGGCTTGTAGCGACCCCACCTGGCCGCATACCAGTGCGCGGACGCCTCCACGGCGCGGGTGTCGTTGCCGTTGGCCAGGGCACAGGCCACGACTCCGTTCATAATTCCCTTGTTGTGGGTGACGGCGCGGGTGTCGTCAAGCTCGGCCCACTGGCTCAGGGCCGCAATCTTCTGGGCCACCTCCATCCCGCTCTCCTCTTTGGTGGCGAGGGTGTCCGGGTCTATCTTGAGCCCGGACCACACGGCCTCCAGCTCCGCGTTGGAGAGGATGGCGGCCAGGGGCTTTAGGCCGAGGACGGATTCTAGGTATTTCGCCTCAATCTCGCTCAGCCTGTTGGCTATGTTGGCCCCCATGGCCTGGCCCGTCCAGATCCACAGCCTCACCTTCCAGAACTTTCCGCGGGCCACGGGATCGCAGCTCATGCCCTCTATGCCGCCGTTGTGACGCGTCAGAGTGGGCATGTTCTCCTTCATCACCTGGATCATGTCCTTTTTATGACTCAGGACTATCTTGGCGTACTCTTCCTGCCTGCTGACGGGCACCTTTTGGAAGACGATGTCTGCGGGTATCACCCTCACGGGCCACAGGGCCGAATCGACGCCCCCGTTTTCGCGCGCGATCTTGGCCCCGGCGCAGGCGCCCGCGACCACCGACGGCTCTTCGGTCGCCATAGGTACGTTGTACGTCTTCCCATTCACTTCGAGGCCCATGAGGAGGCCTATGGGGATGCCCATGATCCCCACCTGGTTTTCGATCATCCCGTCGGCCGCATACTCGCGCAGCAGGGGCGTGAGGCGCAGAAGCCTCGCGTCGTTGTGGGTGGCGTAGCCTTCCTGCTCCAAAAAGTCCCTCCTCTGCTGGGGGGTGAGTTCGTAAAACTTCATGCCAGGCTCACTTTCATAGCAACTCCCATTCCTCCTCCCACGCAAAGGGAGGCGATCCCGGTTTCCAGCCCGCGGCTTTTAAGGGCGTAGATGAGGGTGACGAGGATCCGGGCCCCGCTGCACCCCAAAGGGTGCCCCAGGGCTATAGCCCCGCCGTTCACGTTCACTTTCCCCTCCTCAAGCCCAAGGTCCCTCACCACCGCCACGCACTGGCTGGCAAAGGCCTCGTTTATCTCGAAAAGGTCTATACCCTTCAAGGAGAAGCGCCCCTTTGCGGCCAGCTTTTCGATGGCCATCTTGGGGGCGTAGCCCATGGTGGCGGGATCGGTCCCCACCTGGGCGAAGCAGTCGATTTTGGCCAGAGGCCGAAGGCCCCTCTTGCGGGCGAAAGAGTCCGAAGCGAGGACCAGGGCCGCGGCCCCGTCGCTTATGGGGCTGGAATTGCCTGCGGTGACAGTGCCCCCCTCTTTGAAGGCTGGCCTGAGGGAGGAGAGCTTCTCAAGCGAGGTCTCCCTCACAGGCTCGTCCAGCGCGCGCTCCTCCCCGCCGGCCTCCACAGGCGCGATTTCCTCTTCGAAGTCCCCCCTCGCCCTGGCGGCCAGGGCCTTCTTTTGGGAGGAGAGGGCGAAAAGGTCCTGGTCGGCCCTCGACACTGAGAACTTCTCAGCCACGTTTTCCGCGCTAATCCCCATGGGGAGGCCGGAAAAAGCGTCCGAAAGGCCGTCTTTCTCCAAGCCGTCCAAAGCCTCCAGGGATCCGTATTTCCTCCCCCAGCGCGCGTCCATATAGAAGGGGGCCCGGCTCATAGACTCGGCGCCCCCAGCCAGGGCCGCATCGGCCCCGCCCAAAAGGATCTCGCCGGCGGCAACCCCCACGGCCGCCATTCCGGATGCGCACACCTGGTTCACCGTAAGCGCCGTGGAGGCAATGGGGAGGCCGGAAGAGAGGGCGACTTGGCGGGCCAGGTTTTGTCCGGCCCCGGCCTGGACCACATTCCCCCAGGCGCACCTCTCGACCGTTTCCGCCTCCAGCCCGCTCCTCTCCAGCGCCGCCCGGGCGCAGGGAACCGAGAGATCGAGGCACGACTTCTCGCGGAACATTCCCCCGAACTTGCCTATGGCCGTCCTGGCCGCACCCAAAATCACGACTCCCACTTTTTTCTCCTTTTCTTCATTTTATTATCACAATCATTTTTAACAATTCCACGGCGTCCGGGGAGGAAAAGACACGGCTTTGCCACACAAGACGGGAAGTGTGGAGATTAGAAGAAGAGGGTGGATGCGATGCGGCCTTCGAGCGAGGCTCCGGGGAGTGTGGAAAGCGAATTTAATACGGCTGAGGCGGGAAGGAAGAGCCCGCAGTCGACCAGGGCCTCGGCCGCGCGGCGGGCGGCCTTCACCGCGGGAAGCTCGCTATAGGCGGGGATGGAGCGCTCTTTGAGGAGGGAGAGAGACTCCTGGGCGGAGGGGAGGAGGATGTGGGAGGATCGCGCCATGGCTTCCAAGAGGCGCCCCTCCGTGCGTATCATCTCCTCCTTTCCGTCTACCACCCCGGCCATGCGGTAGAGGGCGGAAGCCAGGGGCAGGTCTTCTTCCACCCAAGAGCAGTACCCCAGGTTCCTGTAGGCCATGGCCACCTGCCTCGCCTCCACCGACACTCCCAGCATATTCATCGCCGCCGCCCGGGCCGCCTCCCAATCCTTTGCCGCCGATAGCTCCTTGTACTGATTCAAATGCGCCAAGGGGGTGGCCGGGGCGTGAAGCACCTGCCAGTTGGCATGCTCCAGGGCGCGGCGCGAATCTTTCTGGCGCGAGGACAGCTCCTCCAACTCCAGGTGTATGGCAAATAGAGAGGCGGGGAGGAGGACCGTGTACTCCCCGCTGGATGCCAAGAGCCGGTTGTACACTATCCTCTCCAGGTAGCTGTGGAAGTATCGGGCGGGGGCCATAGGATCCGAATCGAACCCCTCCTGGGCTTCGAGGGCGCACCTTTCCAAAATCCTGGCAGCTTCATCCAGCCGCCCCTCCTCCTTGGCCAGCCTCTGGGCCTCCCTGAGAAAGCCTTCGATCTCGCCTTCGAGGCGGGGGCGGAACACTTTGCCGGAAAGGTCCAGGCGGATGAGGGAAGAAAGCTCGGATCCCGCTCGGACAATCTCGGGGTCGGGTATGAGGCGGCAGATCGAATCCGCCTTCTCCTCCCCCTCCTCTTTGGACATTTTTCCGCTCCGCACGAGTTCGGCAATGGACTCAAAGGCCCCGATAGCCCTGTAAAGCACGAGCGACCTATCCATGGAAAGGTCTGCGACGAAGGAAGTGCCAAGGGCCGGGGCGAACTTTCCCGGCATCTCCTCCCAGCTGAACTCCGGGGGCTTTCGGTTGGATGCAGCGGAAAAGGGCGGCCGCATCCAGTCCTTGTCGGAGAAAATGGGGGAAAAGTACGGGGAGCGGACCATGTCCCCCTTGAAGCGGTCCCTGAAAAACTCTTCCGCGCTTTCCGGCTCCCCGGGGCTGAGAAACTCCCCCCTGCTGAAGGACCCTTTTGCCAAAAGGCGCGGACGGGCAGCCTGCGAGGAGGAGTCCCTGCTCTCTATGAAAAGATCTACCTCTTCCACATTCCTTGCGGCTCCAAAGGCGGCTGCGGCCAGCATCCTCGCCGCGGAAAGGGAGAAGAGGAACAAAAGCCGTCTCCTGCCCAAAGGATGGGGGGCCAGGAACTCGGGGATCCTCCAGCTCGCGCCCACTTCAAGGACGAGGGCGGCTTTGCCGGGTGGGGAGGAAAAGGAGACGGAATAGCTGATGGGTAGCGGGAGGGGGACGGCGTCTGCCGCGGAAAAGAACGCGCTGCGCTGGACCCACTCGCCGTCGGGGTCCAAGGCTCCTTTCCCGAATTCTTTGGCCTTGGAAGCGGCGAAGCCTGCCATAATGGAAGCTTTTTTGAAGGGGGAGCGGGAGAGGGGATCTTCAAGGCACCTCTCCATCGCATCCAAAAACTCCCAGAAGCCGAAGGGGTAGGGGGATGAGTCTCCGGCAAAATAGGCCAGGGTGAGGAAGGATCCGAGCTTTTTCAGAGACTCTTCCCCCCCAATGGCCGGGGAAGAAAAGGACCAAAAGTCCCTCTCAAAAGAGGAGGAGATGGATCCCATGCCCCCTTTACCTTTAAAGGCTTCTTCCACACCGCTCTCTTTTATGGAGAGGGCCGCGACCAGCTCAAGCCCGGAAGAAACGAGGGAAAAGTTCCTGCAGGCCCTCGCATCTTCCAACACGTTCGAGATCGCGCTCCCCGCATTCTGGGTGAAGAAGTGGTAGAACACGGAAGAGGTGGGAGAATAGGCGGGAAAGCCGGAAAGAATCGAGGGAAGGTAGACCCCCATGAAGAGGGTGGAAAGGGCCCCGGGAAGCGACAGCGAAGTTGCGGCCGCTTTGGGCAGGGGGATCCTGACGTCCTCAAGGCCCCACTTTTCGCCCTCCTCTTTCAGTCGCCCCAGGGGGGTGGCGCTCCCGAAGGGGTCTTGGATCGCCGCGATCTGCCCTCCTTTGCCGTCAGACCTGAGGGTTACCTCCCCTATTCCCTTCACAAGCTCCTGCAGCTTTTTTACGGGACGGATCCGGTTTTCTTCAGCTACGGCAACAGGGGCCAGGCGCCTTCCGGAGGCAAAGCCCATAGCGATCCTTTTGCCGGGAAGGGCGCAAAAGCCCACCTCGATTCCGAGCCCCAAGCGGAGGCGGCGCACTTTCAAAGGGAAGGGAACCGGGCGCATAGCGAATTTTTGAGCCAAAAGCCTCATACGCCTTCCGGCCTCCGCCTGGCCGGGAGGAAGGGCGCCCCTACTCTTCATCGCTCTTCATCTTCGGGGAGAACCCCAGTTCCTTTTTCGCCCTGGAAATGGAGGGAGAGGACCAGAACTTCTCGCAGTTGCCGTTGGAGCTGAAGGAGCGCGTTATGCACTTGTCTAGATACAGCGTGCCGGAGAGGTGGTCGGTTTCGTGCTGGAAGATGCGCGCCGGCCAGCCATGGAGCTTTTCCGCCTTCTCCCTGCCCTCTTCGTCCTCCCATCTGGCCTCAATGTCGAGGTACCTGCCCACCACGGCCTGATAGCCCGGAAGGGAGAGGCACCCCTCGTAGAAATAGGCCTTCTTTGAACTTATGGGCGTGTAAGAGGGGTTGAGGGCCACAAAGAAGGGGAGCTCGGCAAATTCCCTCTCGTCCCTCCTTCCGCCCTTCTCCATGTGGCCGTCTTCTTTGAGCTCGCCTTCGGCGCCGCCCCTGCGGGCCCCGGGCACGTGGTCCTCCATTATGGCGAAGGAGAGCGGAATCCCCACCTGGGGGGCAGCCAGGCCCACCCCGGGCTTGGAAAGCATGGAGGACCTCATGGCGCGGATGAGCTTTTCAAAAGTCTCGGGGGCGATCTGCCCCTCCCACTTCCCGCACTTCTGCCTCAAGACGGGATCGCCTATTTCCACCACCGACAAGCTCTTCCACTTAGCTTTTTTAACTGTTTTTTCAATGATCTTTGTCAGGTTTTCGTCCACGGCCATTTGCACGCAAATCCTTTCAAACGTAAAAGCCCATTTTACCAGCCCGAAACCCTCGCCCTTTGAGGCGGCTTAATGGCTCCAACATAGAATAAAGTGTTGAACGGGCAGAAACGAGGCAAGCGGGAAGGAAATATGGAGGCAGGTTTCGAAGGCGCGGGCGCCGTAGTTACGGGGGCCGGAAGCGGGATTGGCAAGCTCATAGCCGAAAAGCTCGCCCAAGGGGGGGCGAAAGTCGCCGTCTGGGACATAGACGGGCCCGCGGCGCGGGAGACCGTAAAGGAGATAAGGGACGCGGGAGGGGAGGCCGCGGCCTTCGAAGTGGACTGCGGGGACTTTGGAAGGGTCCATTCGGCATCAGGCCCCACCATGTCCTTCCTGGGGCATTTGAACATCCTCGTAAACGATGCCGGAGTGGTGGCCGGAAAGCTCTTTTCGGATCTGAGCCAAAAGGACAGGGAGAGGGTTTTTAAAGTGAACTCCCTCTCCCTGTTTTGGACGAACAAGGCCTTTCTGGGAGAGCTGGAAAAATCCCGGA
>JAFYIA010000050.1 GCA_017538865.1 Aeriscardovia sp.
AGATTCAGATAATGAAGTATAGCTATTCCCTGATATACTGACTCATATTCAGTTGGGTGCCTGTAAAAGGGAATGAGACGACGTCCGCTATTTCTCAATTCGCTTGAGCGACAGGCTGGTTTTTGAACAATTCATTCCCCGCTTAGGCCGTGTATTCCTGATTGTTGCATGCGTTCTGGGAAAGGCTGCCTAGCCTGCCTTCCAAGGAGGATAATAGCTCTCCTGGAGCAGGGGCGCAGCTTGGCGATATGAGAGAGTTTACACAGCTCATAGCTTGCCCTAGGCTCCTCTTATGCTTGTTGTTGGCGGACTATTTTGCTCGGTATGCCGAAAGCCCATGGAGGAGGAACATGTCCAGGAAAATCCTGTCTATTTTGCTTTCAATTTTCTTTGTGGGAACTTTTTGCATAAGTACCGTAGCCAATGCGGATACCGTCCATGTGTCATCTCCCGCATCCTCTAAAAGCGCCCCTAATCCTTTGAAAGGAATCCAAAAGGCAGGGAAAACAGGATCCAAGACCGCAAGCCAGAGCAAGGCGGAGGGGGGAGTTATAGCTGAAGGGATGTACTCTTCTGGCTCTGCTTCAAACCCATATTCCCCTTTTGCCACCAATCTTTCAACTTCCCCCTCGCATTCGCCTTCCACGGCTCCGACGGGCATCCCCAGTTCTTTTAATGGCTGGACTTACAAAGTGGAGACATATGTTGCAAACAACCTCCTCAATACCTCAGATCCGGCAAACGCCCAGGATCCCTCCGTTACTCCGGATGCCGTCATTGCCTTTCTTGAAGGGAAGGGGATAAGAATAGCCACCGCCGCAAAGACGGAAATTACAAATGAAGTAAACAACATGCTGGAGGAGTATGACAACCGCGTAGGCCTCGTAAAAGGCGCGCCGCTGGCAAGAATTTTTGCGATACAAATTATCTGCATGGAAAATACTCATACACACCAGCTTGTTTACCCTGAAACCTTCCCCCAAAATATGCTTGATAAGGATTACAGTAGCGAGTACCAGGCTGAATGGAATAATGATACGAGCGGAAAATCTTATACCCTGGACGCTCCCTACATATGGGATTCCATTACTTATCACACTTCCAATGCCATCTGGGAAGACCCGGCCCTGAACGACTACCCATGGATAATAGTCTGGAATAAAGAGGACCAGGCGCCAGAGAAACAAAAGCTTTATTCTGCCATATACTCCCTGAATCAGATCGAATCCAGCCACCTCAGCTCCATGAAGGCCGAAGCTGGAAAGATAAACTCTCTGAACCTCATAGGAATCACCCAAAGGGCCTATGCAATAAAGTCAGGCCCGGTGTCCCTGAACTTCTCCAAGGGCTACGAAGAGAGTACGGGCCAGGGAGGGGATTCCAATCAGACGGACGGGGGCATGATTCCGGGAGTCGTAGTAAGCCCGGGATCGTCCGACCAGGCAAAGTTCAGCATGCAAACCGGTCCTGATTCCGTTTCTTCTATGACTCTCAAGGTGTCGCTTGAAGGAGATCCGAATGCATCTTTTAACTGGAACTGGAACCAGACCGCGGGCCCAGGGGTACAGGTATCAGGAGGTACCAGCGACGGGGGGCGCGCCCTTGCTTTGACTATCGGCGGCAGCGGAACCCTGCCGGCCCAAACTACATTTAGCTTTGAAGACGATGTGGATGTAACTGGGTCTTCAAATGAGTCGGAAGTGTGCGCCGTCGCGCAGGGCACTTCGACCGGCTCCCTTACTTTAAAGAGCCACAGCGATACCTGGTGCTTTGCAGTAACACCCATTTCGGAAAAAAATCCTTCGCAAGAGAGCATAATGCCTTCCTCATCCCATTCTTCGCTCCCTGACAGCTCAACTGTCTCCATGATCGTCCCAGGCTGGGCCTTTCAATACAACGGGAGAGTGTTGAACACGCTTTGGAGCAGCATAGACGGCAAGGACACTTCTTTGAGTGACTACGAAGCCTTCCAGCCTACCCTTCCAAATCTTGACTCCTATGATATAAGCGATGTGCAAGTGACGGACCTTACTACAGGTGAGCCCGTCACCTCCCTCTTTTCTATCTCCCCTATCACTGAGGCATCTTCCTTCAATACGGGAGTTCCATATTCGAATGGACAGGATTACGGGGGCTCGATCCTGACTCCCGCCTCCGTTTCAGTTTCATGGGATAATACGTGGACAGGCTCTGCCGTAAGCAACTCAAGCCTATGGGGATTTGATACCACCCCGATAGGCTTCGACACCTTTGAAATCACATTTCTTGTGACCCTTAACAGCACCAGTGCCGCCGGAGGGGATATCTATACGCAGGCCACGACTTCCGGCCCCGCCGCCACCTATTCTTCGAGCGTCTACAAAATTTCCACGCCCACAAGCGCGCCCGCTTCCGTCCCTTCTCCCCTCAAGCTAGATTCAGCCGGAATGGTGCAGCCGGATGGCGCCATAGAAAGCTCGAGGACCACAGCGACTCTGGGCGTTCCCATGAAGTTTGAAGCTGAAGCCGGCTTCCCCTCAGCTTCTCAAATTTCCGTTATGCAGACCACAGGAGACGCGCTGATCTTCTATAGCTACGATGCGTCCTCAAACGTGGAAGATTTTCAGAATCTGGAAGTCGACGGGCTCTCATACAACTCCCTGCCCATAGGAATTGCCCAGGCTCAGGACGGGGCAGTCGTCTTGATGTTCACTCCATCCGATATTGTCTACATACAAGAGCACGCCCACGACCCCTCCGAGCTCACCATCAACTACGACTGGTACGTGACGTCGGCCCCAAGCTACGTCACCTCCGAAATAGGGTTTGTACAGGGATCCTCCCTAAACCTGTCGGCGCCAACCTATGCTCCGACGTTCATCTCTTCATCCGCCGCCTTAAACCTCACAGTCAACTCCAACGGCACGGAGCCTCTCGCTCCCAATGCCCAGCAGAGCTCGGCTTTGACGGGAATCTGGTTCCAAAACCAGCTCCTGAGCGGGCCGGATGCGAAGGGCGCCGAGTTTACGGTCCAAAACGACACCAAAGGCAGCCAATACTACGGGGAATACCTCACCCCTTCTTCTGACGGCAACCCCCCTTACTCTTACTCTTCTGCCGCTTACGACTTTAAGTCGACTAACGGGAACGGATTATTTAGGATGTGGGGCCTTGCTAACGGAACCTACAAAGTCACCGAAACAAAGCTTCCTGAGGGGGCTTCGGGGGAGCTCCCTACTTTCGAGGTCACTTTGAACTGGGCCTCAGACAAGCCATCCTCCATTTCCGCCTCCGATCCCTCATCAGCGCTTGTGGACGGGGCTGCCGACATAGTCTACAACCAGGTGGAGGGGACCGCGTCAACCACGGGCGGTTTGCCGGATACGGGCGGACATAACAGCGTCCCCAAGATTATTCTCTGCATCGCCATCCCCCT
>JAFYIA010000051.1 GCA_017538865.1 Aeriscardovia sp.
GTCGGAGCTTATGGCCTGCTTTAGCTGGATGTTGTCTAGGACGCGGCCTACAGGGGGGTCCATAAAGTAGCCGATGTAGGAATCTACGCAGTTAAGCCAGGCAAAACGGGAGGACTGGCCAGTCAGGAGGGAGTCGGGGAATTTCTTTGCGGCTTTTGAAGGGACTTAGAGCGGGAAGGGAAGGGAAAAATAGTAAGATAAGCTTTAGTGCGCAAACCGAAGGGGAGAAGGGAACATGAGGAAGGCGGAATTTGACCACGTTGACGAAGAGGGGAACCTGATCCTCTCCCTGGACGGGGCCCAGGCGGTTCTCGAGGCTTCGGAGCAACTGGAAGACGCCCTGCTCGCCTCCCGCAAGATCAAGGCGCAGGCGGCGGCCCAAAAGCGCCTGGCCCCCCTCCCCATCTCCAGGATCCAGTCCATGCTGCGGGCGGGAAAGGCGCCGGCGGAAGTGGCAGAAGAGCTCCAAGTGGGCGAAAGCCTCATCTCCAAGATCGCGGGGCCCGTAGAAAACGAGAAGCGCGCGGCCGTCCAGCAGTTCCTCTCGGGCTTTTACCAAAAGGCCCCCATGCGAAAGGAGAGAGTAGCGGAAATAATCTCCCGATCCCTCTCCCGGATCGGAGTCAAAAAAAATGCGGTGCGCTGGTCGGCCTCACGGGAAGGGCGCGGGCCTTGGACGGTCACGGCGGAATTTGACAGGGACGGGAACCGGTGGATCCCCTCCTGGAGCTGGGACGGCCAGGACAACTCCATTTCCTCCCTAAACGAGGAGGCCAGATACCTTCTGGAAGAAGATTCAGGACCCCTCCCGACACCCCAGCCCCCGAAAAAGCCGGACATCCCGCCGCTGCCCTCCCAAAAGAAGGCCCCGGCGCAAAAGAAGAAGGCACCAGAACCCCCCAGCGCCCCTCAGGCCTCTTCTGACGAGGAAGCGGAGGCGGAAGAGGTGGAAACCGAGCTCGTGGATCCTGCCCCAAAACCGAAGCCAAGGATCGCCTTCCAGCCCAAGGGAAAAATGCAGCGCAAGGGCGTGCCCTCCTGGGATGACATCCTCTTCGGAGGAGGGGTCACTTCACCACAGCAATCAGAGGAATCCTAGCCTCGGCCTCCGTCCAGGAGCCGTGCACCCCCGGCATCGTTATTTCCTTCCCCCCCACTCCGTCGAGGAGCGCCTCGCCGCGGAAGCACACTATCACGTCCCCCAGGTATGCCCCGCTCTCCGGGGAAATGGGTCCGAACACCCCCCGGTTCACGGCCTCGCGCTTGTCGAAGGCTACGGCCCATCCTTTAAAGTACTTGCCCCACTCGCGGGCCATCTCCCCTGCGTCCGCTCCTTCTTCCAGGTACAGCATCACGTCCCTCTGCTCGCCCGCCACGAGCTTTACGCCTTCAGTCAGCCTTTTGGGGAGGGAAGAAAAATCGAAGACTTTCTTCCTCTCCACCATCCCGTGGTCCGCGCAGATCACGAGCAACGTCCCTTTTTTCGACGCCTCGAAGGCGGCCCTTATTTCCAAATCCGCTTCTTCCAGGGCTGCCCTCCACTCCCCGCTCTGGCATCCGAACTTGTGCCCGGCCTTGTCGACGGAAGAGATGTAAAAGTAAGTGAGGTCGAAGTCGAAAGTGAGGGCGCCCGCTGTCCTGGCGGCGGCCATCGGATCTTTTTCGACGAAATACCGGCTCCCGTCGAGGGCGGCCAAAGTCAGGGGGGAGGCGTCGAACTTCTTTTCCCCCACCGTGGCCACCTTTTTCCCTTTTGAACTCAAAAGGGAAAAGATGGTGGGTTCTTTTTGCACTTCCTTCGGGTTGGGGGCGTCCCGAAAGCTTATCATCTGCGAGATGCGGCCGGTGAAGGGGTTGATCTGGGTGTAGCCGAAAATCGAAGTGAGGCCGGGGCAGGTCCCCGTCCCCATGGAGCAGATGGCCGCAGCGGTGGTAGTAGGAAAGCAGCTGAAGAAGGGGGAGGATCTAAAAAAGCTCCTCTTCGACCTCAAAAACGGAGCGTAGCCGAGGTTATCCAAAAGGTTGAAGTATCCAAGCCCGTCGACGAAGACGAAAAGGCAGGAAGAAGCCCTCGGCAGATCCAGCCTCTCCCTGCACTCCTCCGGATTCCTGTAGAGCGCCGTGGGGCACGGGGCTCCGAGGCTTGAGGAAATTGCGGGCAGGAGCGAAGGCAGGTGACGGTAGATGTTGGAAAAAGGAAGCTCTTCGCACCATTTCTCTTCCATTTCTCCCCCTTTGCCTATCCAATGATATAAAAAAACGCGGCAGGGCCGCGTCGGAAAGGAAAAAAGAAAGCTTACGCCTTCTTCTTCTCGTCCATTTTCTGCTCTATCTCCTCCAGGCTCTTGCCGCGGGTCTCGGGGACCATGTACTTGACGAAGAAGATGGAGAGGATGGCGAACGCGCAGAAGATCGCGAAGGGTCCGGCGATATTGTTGTGGAATCCCACGAGGAGGATGGTGAAGAACTGGGAGACGATGAAGTCGCCTATCCAGTTGGCGGCGGAGCCTATGGAAGTCCCGAGGCCCCTTACCTTCAGCGGGAAGATCTCGCTAATCATAATCCAGCAGATCGGGCCCCACGAGACGGCGAAGCCGATTATGAAGAGGGCGATGAAGATCATGGTGGCTATGGCGCTGCCCATGCTGTGCACGCCCAAAGTCAGGTTCAGGATAATAAGGATTATAAAGGAGATCGCCATCTCGATTGAGCCGAAGATGAGCAGGGACTTTCTGTTGAAGCGGTTCATAATCCCCAGGGCCACTATAGTGGAGATCACGTTCACAGCCCCAATGCCCACCGAGATCCAGATAGAGTTGGCACTGGAGAAGTGGAAGGCGGACTGGAAGATCTTGGGGACAAAGTAGATGACGGCGTTAATCCCGACCAGCTGCTGGAAGAACATGAGGAGGATGGCTACAAGTACGCTCTTTCCGGAAATGGAGAAAAGCTCCTTGAAGGTGCCCTTTCCTTCGGACTTGGCCAGCACGGCCTGTATTTCTTCAATTTCTTGGGAACCGTCCCTCTTGAGCCTCCTTTCCAAAATCTTTTTGGCCAGCTCTACCTTGCCGGCCTTTATAAGGTAGCGGGGGCTTTCGGGAAGGGCGATGGAGCCTATCATGAGGGCGGCGGCCGGGAGAAGCTCGGATCCCAGCATCCACCTCCAGTCGGACAGCCCTCCTATGTTGTGGTTCAAAAACAGGAGGTTGGCAAAGTAAGCCACCTCAATTCCGATGGTGATCATGAGCTGGAACATAGAGGCCACAGATCCCCTGTGGTCCTTGTCGGCCAGCTCCACCAGGTAAGTGGGCGTAAGAGATGACGCGGCGCCTATGGCAAAGCCCAAAACGATTCTGGCTATGCTCATTTCGGCGAAATTCTGGGAAAACATGCAGAAGAAGCCGCCCGCTATGAAAAGCAGGGCTGCGATGATAAACAGCTTCTTTCGCCCGTACTTGTCGGCTAGGCCCCCTATGGCCAGGGCGCCTACCATGGATCCTATAAGGACGCTGGCCGTTATAAACCCGAGCTGGGCCGCATTGAGCCTCCAGTCGTTTTGAATGATGGGGCCGGCGCCCGATATGATGCCCGTGTCGTAACCGAAAAGAAGCCCTCCGAGGCCGCCTACTGTGTAGAGGCCCCAAGGCATAGATGCCTTCTGATCAGACATACCCTCTATTCCCCTTTGAATGAGTGCAGTTGTGAATTGATAAAGGCTGATTATATACGATGAGGTAAGAAGATAAAACCCCCAGCCCTAGAACGTACTTATTGTGGAATGGCTACGTAATTTGAGGAGGACTTCAGGATTGGTATAGTGCTCGCCATCCACGGGAAGACCCAGGCGAAGAGCAGGGCGGTGAAGCAGAGCAGGGCGAGGATGAGGAGGGCCCATCGCACTGCCTTTACCCCGGGGTTTATCCAGCGGAGCGCGGAGTAGATGCTGTAGGGTTTGTTTCTCACGCCTTTCTCGTCTTTTCGCATGCTGGGCCACCTCCACGTGATAGCCGCCGCCGCAAAAACTACGAGCCACGCGGCCAGAAGGAAGTAGAAAATAGAGCTGACGGGAGGAATGTCAGCCGTCCAGCTATTGAAGGCCGCCGGGAAGGTGATTTTGCCCCCCGCCCCTTCCTGTGCCAGGGCGGCAGGTATGCCGTCCTTCACATACGCCCAGTACTTGAATTTCGCATAGACGATCCAACGGTGGGTGGGGATCCCGTAGCGGGGCGTGCAGGTAGTGAGGGTCATGAGCCGCTCTGTGGGCTCGGCCCCCGGCTGATTGGGGACGGGATCGATGACGCTGACTTGAGAGGGTTCCACAATCTGGTAGCTCTGGTAGTCGTAAATGTACCAGTACCTGGTAGTACGGATTATGATTTCGTTTCCGGGCTGGAACTTGCTCACATCCCCCAAAGGCGCCCCATAGCCCTCCCTGTGGCCGGCCAGGGCCACGTTGCCCACGGCCCCGAACATGGGAGTGGATTCATAGTGGCCCAGCCCGTGCCTATCCAGTTGCACAAGGCTCGTCCCCTGGACTATCAGCCTCTTATACTGCGATCCGAAGCACGGGATGTAGATTTCCCCAAGGATGGCTCCCGGAGTCTTGAGGTTTGGAAGGACCGGAGGGTTCCCGCTGGCGGGGCTGGCTATCTTATAGCCCCCTCCCCCGCTTCCCGGGGTCTGCCAACTGACGGTGTCGAACTCCTTGGTCTGGGTCCTTTGGGAAATTATCCCGGTCCACCCTATCTGCCAGATGGCATAAAGGATGCACAAAGCGGCCAGAGTGAGGAGGATTTCCCCTATAGCCCCGACGGCAGTAAAAACCTTCTTCCTCTTACCGCGGTGGGTGGATTTGGCCTTAATGTTTTGCCTCCGTTACAATCGACACGGATCTCATTCTATTGAATCATGGTAATTGACTACACTGTATAAAGATACTAAGGAGGTTTATGGAAGACGCGGAAGAGGGCAAAGAGAAAGAAGCCGAGGGCTCTGGGGCAGAAAAAGAAGAAGAAAACCCGGAGTTCGAAAGGGTTAAAGCCCTCCTCAACCAGGACGCTTCTTCGCAAGACGTGCCTGCCAGCATCAAAAGGCTCATGGAAAGGCAGGAGGACAACGACAAGAGAATCAAGAAGGCCATAAAGAAAACCAAGACCAACCCCAAGTGGTTCGTCCCCGTCTTTGCCGCCCTCCTCGTCATAGGCCTGGCCTGGGTGGTGGTAAACTACGTCACTTCCGGTCAATACCCCATTCCCGGCATAAGGAACTGGAACCTGCTTATAGGCTTCGGCCTCATGCTCATCGGATTCGTCATGACCATGTGGTGGAAATAGGGCGGTGTTGGGATTTCTCCATTAGAATTTATTAGGATCTATAAGAAACACAGTCCGCATTTAAAGCGAGGAGGCTGGCGATGAAGTCAGGTTTTTGGAAGTTCTTAGCCCTTGTATTTGGCGCTCTGCTCGCCGTGGTCCTGGGGCGTTACGTCTATGCCCAAAAGCATCCGAAGAACGATCCGTGGGAAGAATCGTGGGAAAACAGCTCTTCTCCGGTCGACCTGGGCCTGGATGAAGATTCCGATGAAGCTGAAGAAGAAGACGGATCTGAAAAGAGCGTCGACAAGGCCTGAGGCCCAATACGCATCCCTCAGCTCCTCAGAACTGGAAGCGTGCATCGAGGGGCTGAGGGACGGCCTGCAGTCATGTCCCCGTGAGCTGGTCGGAAAAGCCGTCCGGTTCTGCGCCTCCCTCCTGGAAGAGGCGTGCCCGGGAGAGAGCCTCGAAGTCCGGGTAGTGCCCTTTGCGGCCTGCAAGGTGCTTCAAGGCACAAGACCCGATCCCCACAATTTGACCCCGCCCGATTTCCTTGAAATGGATCCGGACATCTTTCTAAGGCTTTCCTTCGGCTTGGAGAGCTGGCAAAAAGCCCTGCCCGAGCTCAAGATCCCGCAGCTTTCCAGGGCGAAAGAGCTGGAGGCCTTTTTTCCCCTCCTCTCTGTAAAGAAGTGAAAGTGCAAGGTTTTAAATCTCCTGAAGACGGTTTCGACGATCCCGAAACCTGCGAAAATTCAATCTACACCGACGATTACCAGACTGAGGACGCCTTCGCGCAGATCCCCGCTTCAAACGAGTTCGTAGAAGAAGAAACCCAGGAGATATCCTCCATAGAGGATGAGGGGCCCAAGCCCCGAATATCCCCTTCCGAAGCTTTCCCGACGATTCAAAAGCTCGAAACTTTCAGGCCGAAGCCGGAAAAGGGGAAAAAGGCCAAAAGGCCTAAAAAAGGAAAGGGGGAGGAAGGGCTTCACCGCCTGAAGGCTGAAAATAGGAGAGCGGGCTTTAAAAAATTCGCCATTTGCAACGCCTTATCTCCGGCGCTAGAGAACCTTTTCTCCTCCCTAAAAAAGTCGTCAAAGGAGATAGCGGTCGTGGCCGCCGGCACCGCCATCCTCTCTGGGTGCCTCCTGATTCTCGGCTTTGCCAGCCTGCACGCCTAACCGATTGGATGTAAATGATATCTGCAGAAGAAGTCACACGCGAAGAATTTGACGAAATTGCCAGAAGATCCGGCATAGCCCTTCCCATAGAGCAAAGCACCTACTGGATCAAGTACCAGTCCCATATAGACGGCAGGTCCCAATGGCGCGGGTCTGAAGGCGGCGGGAATTTGGTGTTCAAAAACGGCGATCGGGTGATGGCCATAGGGGTCTTTTTGGAATTTGAAACGCACGGCTACAGGTTCATAGTCTGCCAGCACGGACCGGTCTGGGCCGGGGACTACTCAGTCCAGGACGAGGAGAACCTTGCAAAAGTGTTGTCGGGATTTGCAAGGGAAGTTGACAAAAACGTCGTCTTCGCCAGGATCTCCCTCAGAGACGAAATACCGCAAAGCTCTCCAATCCTTTCCACCGTCACCTACGACTTTACGGTCGTGGTAAGCCTCTCCAGGGATCCTGAAGAGATCCTGGCAGGCATGAAGCCGAGGGGGAGGAGGGACGTCAGGAAGTCTTTGAGGGAGTGCGAGGCCGAGTGCGCCGACGAAACCAGGCTGGCTTACGAAGACTTTTCGCCGTATTACCGGGTAATGGCCGAGACTGCAAAAAGGGATGGCTTCGTCCCGATGCCTTCCTCAAACTATGAAGAAATGCTCACAATCCTAGGCTATGACCACTGCAGGCTCTTCGCCGCAAGGGAAGGAGGGGAGGTCAAAGCCTGGTCGCTCGTCACCCTGAACTCCGGGACTGCCGTGAGGTATTACGCCGCCATGCAGAGCAGCGCCATGAAGATGCACGTGACCGACAAGCTCCTCTACACCGAGTGCTGCATTTTAGGTGCGGAAGGCGTTGAAAAATATGATCTCATGGGGATTGGGAGCGATTTTTCTCCGACGCTGAAAGGGCTGAACGAATTTAAGACAAAATTCAGCAAGGACGTGGAGAAAGTCCCTCCCAGCCGGGACGTTCCCATCCACAAGACTTTTTACAGCGCCTTAAAGGCGGCAAAGAAGCTGAAAAGCAGGATTTGAGGCTTTCGGGTTAAAGCCCGCAGGCCTCCCTATTTTCCTTGAGGCCATCTATGCATACGTCCACTACTTCTTCAAGGGGCATCCCAAGCATCTGGCACCCCAGCAAGATGTGGTCCCTGTCGATTTTGGCCGAGAAATGCTTGTCTTTGAATTTCTTGATTACCGACCTTCTCGTGCAGTCCTCTATCGACTTGGAGGGGTACACGAGGCAGGTGGCGTTTATAAGCCCCGAAAGCTCGTCTACGGTGAAGAGCGACTTTTCCATCAGGGTTTCAGGCTTTTCGTCCGTCCTGTCTCCCCATGCGTGGCAGAGCATCGCGCGGACATAGAGGGGGTCTACCCCCCTCTCTTCCATGATTTCTTTCGCTTTCAGGCAGTGCTGATCGGGATACATCTCGTAATCGAGATCGTGGAGCATGCCGGCGATTTGCCACGGCTCCTCTTCTTGCCCAAAATGCCTCGCCATAGCCTGCATGCAGGCTTCGACCTGTCGGGCGTGCTTTCTGAGTGGGGCTCCTTTAGTGTATTCGCACAGGAGCTCCCACGCTTCAGGTTCAGTCAACTCGGTCATAAATCCTCCAAGCCAAGGAACCTTTTTTAAAATAAAAAAATAGAGCGGACGACGGGAATCGGACCCGCCTCTGAAGCTTGGGAAGCTTCCATTCTACCAATGAACTACGTCCGCCGCTGTATATAAAACTTTGTACGCTATGGAGCCCGTCGTCTCAGAGACTGGGGTTGATAGTTACGCTAAAAATTTTAAAAAATTTTTACGCGTTATTCAAGGCCTGAAATCCTCCGCATTTCCGAGGACGCCCCCACTTTTGCCCTTGCCTTCCCGTCGGGCCTGCCCAGGCCTTCTTCATATCTCTCCAGCGCAAACCATCCGGATTTTTTGCTGAATGAGATCCCTCTGCCCTTCAAAAATTCTTCAGTGGGAGTGCAGTCTATCGCTTCCTGCCCCTTTTGCGCCCAGTCGGAAAGGATGCCCTCTACCGTCTCGGCCGCGTCGGATTTGGTGGAGCCTATCAGGCCCTCGCATCCCCGCTTGGCCCAGCCGGTGACATAAACCTTCCCGGACACCCTGCCCTTCTCGTTGGTTATAGTGCCACGCGCCGGGTCGAACGGAAGGCCTGGAAGTTTTTCAGCCTCCCAGCCTATGGCGCTCACACACAGCCCCGTCTCCAGGAAAAACGCCTCCTTTGAAGGACCTTCAATGTTCCTTTGCACCCAAACTCCCTCGAGGCGTCCCGCGGGGGCGGAGAGGGAAGAAATAGAAGATGCAAAATGCAGGCAGCATTTCTTTGGGGCCGGCCCGTCTTCCCCTGCGCTTTCAAGCTCTTCCCATGCGGCCTTCGACCCCGGGGAAGATGGGGGCTTTGCGACTCCGAGAAGGCTCCTTGAAAACCTGTCCAAAACAAGCCGGCTGCAGGCTTTGAGTTGCCGGATCTGTTGCGCGGAAAACTTGTGGGACTCAGGCCCGCGCCGAATGAAGACGTGTACTTCCCTTATTTGGCTTCCCGCCAGTTCCCTCCATGTGTCTTGCGGCATGTCGGTCAAAGAGAGCGAGTAGGGATCTTGCAAGAGAACCCTCGCTACATCCAGGGCTGTGTTCCCGCCTCCCACCACGGTCGCTACAGGAGTCGAAAGGGGAGGTGCAGGCATGCCGGGGAAGGCGTTATACCAGCCGGCCACCCTTCCGGCCCCGCACACTCCTTCCACCCCTTCGCCCAGCTCCCACTTCCTGTCCCTGCCGGCGCCCGTGGCGAAGACGGCGGCGTCGTAACGGCGGCAAAGATCTTCCAAATGCAAATCTTTGCCATAGCAAATATTGCAAAAGAGGTTTATTTTCCTGGAGGAAAGAGCCTTGTCCAAGGCTTTAGAAATGAGCTTTATGGCGGGGTGGTCCGGAGCCACCCCATAGCGCACGAGCCCGTAGGGGGCGGGGTTCTTTTCAAACACGTCTATTTCAGCTTCGCCGCATATCCCCAGCCCTTCGGATTTTTCCGCGAGCCGCTTTAGAAGGATGTCAGAAGCGTAAATGCCGGCCGGCCCTCCTCCTACTACGGCCACCCTCCAAGGCCTGCCCCCTCTTGCCATTGTCCCCTCCTGTAAAACAAAAAATACGGGAAGAAGCCCTCTTCCCGTATCCACTTTACTTTGCCTCTAGAACAGTCCGAAGGGGTCCAGAAGGCCGTAGTCTTGGTAGTTCTGCTGGTTTGAGGAAGAGGAGGTGGTGGCGAGCTCTTCCACCTTGTTCAGGGTGCACGAGAGGCTCAAAACCTTCCCGTCCCTGATTACCGTAAGCTTTACGACCTGCCCCAGAGTCGCGGCCCTGACAAATCCCAGCAGGGAGTACATGCTGCTCACCGACTGCCCGTCGTAGCCGATGATGACGTCTCCTGCCCTCAGCCCCGCACGGGATCCGGGGGTATTGGGATTGACGGAGACCACCTTCGCCCCGGCCCGGGTGACGTTTCCGGCCGTTCCGGTGCCAGTGCTCACAGTGATGCCGATTTCGACGTGTGTCGCGTGGCCGTCCTTCAGGATCTCGTTTGCAATTTGCTGGACAAGGTTGGAAGGGATGGCAAAGCCTATGCCGATGGAGCCCGACTGCGCATCCCCCGAAGAAGAGGAAGAGGAAGAGAGTGTGGCTATGGAGGAGTTGATCCCTATCACGTCTCCGGCCGCGTCAAAGGTGGGGCCGCCGGAGTTTCCGGGGTTGATGGCGGCAGAGATCTGGATGGCATTGGTGACTATGTTCTTCTCGGTGGCGTCCGACACTTCCACCGGCCTGTTCAGGGCTGAAATTATCCCGGTAGTGGCCGTGTTTTCATATCCCAAGGGGTTGCCTATGGACATCACCCTCTGCCCTACGGCCAGATCGTCAGAGTTTGCAAAAGTCACCGGTTGGAGGTTTGAAGGGGCGTTTTGAAGCTGGATAACGGCGAGATCCGTGGTGGGGTCCGTGCCAAGGACCTTGGCAGAGTACATATTGCCGTTGTCGAGGGTGACTTCGATTGACTGCGCGTCTTCTATAACGTGGTCGTTTGTGACGATGTCTCCGGACTTGTTATAGATAATGCCCGAGCCCTTGGCGATCCCGTTGGAAAGCTGCACGGTAATCGCGACTACCGAGGAAGCTACTTTCTTGTTGACGGCCTTCCAATCAGGGGCCTGCTCGCCTGTGACTTTCACGGTCCCCTCCCCGCCGCTGGAAGACTCCAAAGATGAAACGGAGGACTGCTCGGGGACCGTTATCACCCCTCCCCTTATGAGGCCCCATCCTACGCGGAGCACTATCACGGCGGTTATAACGGCCGTAACTATGGCTATGAACCACCCTTTGTTTACGACCGACCCCCCAGACTTGTCACGGCCGCCCTGGGGGCGCTGAGGGCCTGCAGGAGGGTTGGGGGCCCCCGCGCCCGAGTACCAGCCGTTTTGAGGCGCCTGCCGGCCATAGGAAGGAGATCCGAAATACTGCCCTCCCTGGCTTCCATATCCGCTTTGGGGAATCTGGGTCAATGGCTCAGTGGCAGGGGGATAGTAGGGGGCCTGGCTCCCGCTCTGCCGCTCTTCCTGGCCCCCGTGCTCCGGCCGGGCGTCCGGAACGCGGGGGGCGGGAGGATTTGAATTTGCGCCGGAATCGCTGCGAGGCTCCCCTTCTTCGGGATCCCCGGCCTCTCTTTGTGCCATTTGTGCCCTTTCTCTAAGCGGCAAAGTTTTTGCAATAAACATTTTTGCTTTATTTTCTAAAAAATAAATTATGGGACAAATTTTAGAAAGCGCTTAGAAAACTTTCAGAAATATCTCAAACTGATGAAACAGGGCCCGGGCTAATAAAATTGATGGATATGAGCAAGCCTTTTTATTTCACAGTCTCGCAGAAATTGCCCCCGTCCCCCAAAGGCCTGGGCAAGGGGGGAGAAAGGCACGGGAGAAGCGGCAAAATCCACACTCCTCACGGCGACATCCTCACCCCCGCCTTCATCCCCGTGGCCACGCAGGCCGCCATAAAGGGGGTGCTTCCGGAAAAGATGGAGGAACTGGGGGCGCAGGTCCTCCTTTCCAACGCCTTCCACCTCCACGAGAGGCCGGGGGAAGACGTGATAGATGCGATGGGCGGGCTTAGCAGGTTCATGAATTGGCCGCACCCCACATACACGGATTCTGGGGGCTTCCAGGTGCTGTCCCTCGGGGCCGGGTTCAAAAAAGTGCTCGCCATGGACACTTCCGGCCTCTCCAAAGAGGACATAGTGGCCGACAACAAGGAGAGGCGCGCCTTCGTGGACGAAGACGGGGTCGACTTCAAGTCCCCTCTAAACGGGGCAAAAGAGAGGTTTTCGGCCGAGATTTCCATCGGGATCCAGCACAAGATCGGGGCCGACGTCATTTTCACCTTTGACGAGCTGACCACACTCGTGGACCCCAGGTCCTACCAGGAAGAGTCTCTGGAAAGGACCTTCAGGTGGGCCAAAAGGTGCGTGGCGGAGCACGAAAGACTGACGGAGGCCAGGGCGGACAAGCCTTACCA
>JAFYIA010000052.1 GCA_017538865.1 Aeriscardovia sp.
AAAAAAGCGGGCTGGATCTCGCGCGCATCGGCGCAGTGGGGGCCCTCAGCCCGGCGGGCGTCCCCCTGGCCATGTGCTGCGTTGCGGCGGCCAAAGAGAGGGGGCTTTCCATGGACGCCTTCTCCATGGACTTCGTCTACCCTTCGCTCAAGGGGCCCAGAGTGGATGGGAAGGACGTGGTCCTAGTGGACGCCTGGATAAGCGATCTGGGCTATATCCAGACGTCCTCCCTCGTCACCCTCACCGAGAGGCAGGAGCTGGAGCTCGACTGGAGCATAGTCAGGGAGGCCGGGGCCCATATTTTGGCCGTGGCATCGCTCGTGGCCGGGAGCGGGGAGGAGGAGCCCCCCCTGCAGCTGGAGCTCAAAGACGCGAACACGGGAGGGGCGGAATTCGTGCCCTTCGCTTACGCCTTCTCCAAAAAGGATTTGGAGGAATAGGGGTGGAAGGGGAGCCGAGTTTCCGCAAAATCGGCCTGGGGCCCTGGGAAGAAGAGTTCCCCGGCCGGGATCCGGACGATCCCAGGTACGATCCGGAGCTTTTGAAGGAGGGCGACAGGCGCAACGTCCAGGACCGCTACCGCTACTGGAGCGTGGAAGCCATAAGGAGGGATCTGGACAGGCGGGGATACCTGGACCTTGAAATCGCATGCGAGAACTGGACCCACGACTTCAACATCGGCTCCATGGTCAGGAGCGCCAACGCCTTCGGCGCCCGCGCCGTGCACATAGTGGGGCCCCACAAGTGGAATAGGAAGGGATCCCTTATGACGGAGGTCTACGAGAGGGTGTACGAGGAGCCCTCCATCGCGCACCTCGAGGCTTACGCCAAGGCCAGCCCCCTAAAGCCGCACCTTGTCGCCGTAGACAACGTCGAAGGGAGCGTGCCCATAGAGACCTTCAAGTTCCCTCCTTCCTGCATCCTCATTTTCGGATCCGAAGGAGAAGGCCTGACCCGGGAGGCCCTTTCAATCGCCGAGGCCACGGTCTACATCGAGCAGAGGGGGTCGGTGCGCTCGATAAACGCGGCGGCGGCCGCAGCCATAGCCATGTACGCCTACAGCGCCTGCGTAGAAAAAGAAGCGTAGCCTGCCCCTTGGCATGGGGAGCCAGCCCTTCTCCGCTTTTCTTATTTTGACAAGTGTACTGATTTTTAAACAATTTTCAGTATACTTGTCAAAAGAAAATTGAGAGGAAGGGAGGCTTTTTGCCTAGACAAGCTGCAAAAGGGCAGGCCCGAGCGAAAATATTGGAGTATATGCGGAGGCACAACGGCTACATCACCTCGAGGCAAGTCGACAAGCTGGGCCTCCACAGGGAATGGCTGAGGATCCTGGAAAAGGAAGGGAAAGCGGAAAGGATGGCCAGGGGCGTCTATGTCACCCCCGACAAATGGCCCGACCCGTACTACGCCCTAAACCTGGAGCTACCCAAAGTCGTCTTTTCCCATATGACGGCCCTGTACTTCCATGATCTGTCCATCAAGGCTCCAGACGATGAATGGGATATGACCGTCCCCAGAAGCTACCACAGCTTCAGGCTAAAGGATCCCTATACGGTCTTTTACGTCCCCCCGGAGACTTATGGGCTTGGCCTGACAAAGGTCAGGACCAACTTCGGAAATTATGTGAACGCCTACGACGTGGAGCGCACCATATGCGACATCGTGCGCTCTAAGGATAGGGAGGATTACGAGTACGTAAAATACGGGGTGAGGGAATACTTGAGAAGTCGGAAAAAGAACCTGCAAAAACTTGTGGAATACGCCGCCAAACTTGGCATTCAAAGCAAGGTGGAACGCTATGTAGAGCTTCAATACTAGGGGGATAATGAAAGCCGAACAATTAATGGTCAAACTTCGAAACCTATCAAAGCAGACCGGAGCCTCGCCCCAGACATTATTGAAAATCTATATGTTTGATAACTTTGCAGAAAGGCTCTCTGTAAGCCGCTACAAAGACAATTTCGTACTAAAGGGAGGATTCTACCTGTCCACCTTGTTTGGCCTAGCCAATAGATCCACCGAAGACATTGACGCAATTTTGCAAAATGCGCCGTTTACAGAAGACAATTTGAATGCGATGCTCCAAGAGATATTTGCCATTGATACGGGGGACGGCCTCTCTTTGCGCTACAGGAGCATAAAGCCTATACGGGATGAGGATAAATACGGAGGATTTAGGGTGGGGGTAGAAGGCAGGTTGGAAAACATAAGGGACAACTTCCATATAGACATAGCAACTGGGGACGAGATCATCCCGCATAAATTGGAGTACTCTTATACGCCCCTTCTGGGCGGGAACGGCATTTCCGTATACGCCTATAGTCTGGAAACCGTATTGGCCGAAAAGCTTGAAACCTTATTTAACAGATCCACTCTAAATGGAAGGATGAAGGATTACTACGATATATATCTGGTTTATCAATTCAACAAGGACAGAATAGATGTAAATGTTCTAAAAAGGGCCGTAAAAACGGTATTCGCCAATAGGGGCCTTGATGTGAGGCACGGCGATATTCTGGATCTCATTGGGAAGAATGGGAATACGCGCGCCCTGTGGTCAAATTATTCAATAAAACATCCATTTGCAAAAGAGATTGAATTTGACGACGTCTTTGCATGCATAAAAAATCTGTGCAAAGAAATTGGGCTGATATAAAGGAAAAGTTGAATTAAACCCTCTATTGTGGAGACCCTTTCAGCATTTTCACGTCAATTCAGAAATTCAAGAAGGCATGAGGGAAAGCAAATATAACTTTATCCCCAATCTCCTTTGCATTTTCGGCATCTGTCAGTTAGCAGGCGCGTATACTAGCATGAAAGTATGTCGGATTTTTCATATGAACAGGTGCAGCATTTGGCAAAGCTCGCCTGCATCGCGCTGAGCGATGAAGAGATAGAGGATCTGAAAAAGGATCTGCAGGGCATCGTGAAGAGCGTGGCCCTGATAAGCGACATCGACATTTCCGGAGTAGAGCCCACTACGAACCCCCTCCTCCTCCCTCAGCATCTCAGGGAAGATGTCCCCGGGGAGACCCTGGAGAGGGACGTGCTTTTGGAACAGGCTCCGGAATGCGAGGACGGAATGTTTGTCACGCCTAGAATTTTGGGGGAGGAATGATGAGCGGAGCCGATAGAGACGAGATCGTGACCCTTACCGCTTCCCAAATGGCGCAAGCCATGAAGAAGGGGGAATTGTCGAGCAGGGAGAGTGTGGAGGCCGAGCTCGAAGTTGCAAAGGCCGTGGATCCGAAGACGCAGTCATACCTTGCCACCTGTTTCAACTCCGCCTTCATGGTGGCGGACGCGGTGGACCAGGCCCGTGCCTTGGGACAGGATCTTCCAGACCTTGCCGGGGTCCCCATAGTCGTAAAGGACATGATAGTCACCAAGGGCGTGGAGACCACGGCCGCATCCAAGATCCTGAAGGGCTGGGTGCCCCCTTATGACGCCACCTGCGTAGAAAAGCTCAAGGAGAACGGGATGCCGATGCTGGCAAAGACCAACCTGGACGAGTTCGCCCAGGGCTCCAGCACCGAGAACTCGGCCTTCCACCCCACCTTCAACCCATGGGACCTCGAAAGGGTGCCAGGGGGCAGCGGCGGGGGTTCGGCCGCGGCGGTTTCCTCGTTCGAGTCCCCCCTGGCCCTCGGAACCGACACGGGAGGCTCCATAAGGCAGCCCGCCTCCTTCACGGGATCTGTCGGGATGAAGCCCACCTACGGCAGAGTGTCGAGGTACGGGGCCATCTCCATGGCCTCCTCGCTCGATCAGATCGGCCCCTGCGCCAGGACTGTGGAAGATGCCGCGATGCTCTTTGACGCCATAGCGGGGTACGATCCCAAAGACTCCACCTCCATCCCGGACTTCCCTTCTTCCGCCCTTAAAGCGGCGCAGGAAGGGAAGAGGGGAGATCTTTCCGGAATCCGCGTAGGCATCATAGCCGAGGCAGGCGGAGAAGGGTTCTCCAAGGACGTCATGGACGGATTCCTGAGGGGGGTAAACCTCCTTTCCTCCATGGGGGCCAAAGTCGAAGAGCAGAGCTTCCCCCACTTCCTGCACGGTATCCAGATTTACTACATCCTCATGCCGGCGGAAGTTTCGAGCAACATGTCCCGCTACGACGGGATGCGCTACGGCCTGAGGATTATGCCCCCCGACGCCACCGCCGCCTCCATGATGGCGGCCACTCGCGAGCAGGGCTTCGGCGCCGAGGTCAAGCGGAGGATAATGCTGGGCACTTACGTTCTCAGCTCCGGGCAGTACGAGAAGATGTATGTGGCGGCCCAGAAGGTCAGGACCGTCATAATAAACGACTTTGAAAAGGCCTTTGAATCTTTCGACGTGCTCGTGTGCCCCACGAGCCCTACCACGGCCTTCAAAGCCGGGGAAGTGGAAGACCCCGTGACCATGTACAAAAACGACATAGCCACGATCCCGGCCAATCTGGCGGGGCTGCCCGCAATCAGCATCCCGGCCGGACTCGACAGCCTGGGCCTTCCGATTGGGTTCCAGATTATGGCCAACAGGCAGAAAGACGAACTCGTATTCAAGGTGGCTTCCGCGCTTCAGGAAGCAGTGAGCAGGGAAAATGAAGGGCCGATTTGGAACAAGGTCCCCCGCCTTTGGAAGAGTGGTGAAAATGACTGAAAAACTTATGAGCTTCGAGGAGGCAGTGTCCCAGTTCGATCCCGTAATAGGGCTTGAAATCCACGTGGAGCTGAATACCAAGACCAAGCTCTTCGACTGGGCGCACTATGAGTTCGGGTCCGAACCCAACACCGAACTCACTCCCGTCTCCTTCGGGCTTCCCGGGGCCCTACCCGTGGTGAACAGGGAAGCCGTCAGGAAGGCCGTAAAGCTCGGCCTCGCCTTGAACTGCCACGTAAACGAGTGGAGCCAGTTTGCAAGGAAGAACTACTTCTACCCCGACATGCCCCGCGACTACCAGATCTCCCAGTTTGACAAGCCCACCAACGGGAACGGGTGGCTGGACGTGGAACTGGAAGACGGGACAATCTTCAGGGTTCCGATCGAAAGGGCCCACATTGAAGACGACGCCGGAAAGATCAACCACATCGGCGGCGCCAACGGAAGGCTCGAAGGTGCGGATCACTCGCTTGTCGACTACAACAGGGCGGGCGTCCCCCTGGTGGAAATCGTGACTCAGCCCATTTGCGGGGCAGGAGCCCTCGCCCCCCAGGTGGCCGGAGCCTATGCCAGGGCCGTCAGGGACATCGCAGTGGCCTGCGGGGTGTCGGAAGGAAAGATGGAGCAAGGCAACCTCAGGGCGGATGTAAACGTGTCCCTGAGGAAGAGCCCCTCTGATCCGCTTGGCACGAGGTCCGAGACTAAGAACGTCAACTCCTTCAGGGCTATGGAAAAGACCGTGGCGTACGAGATCCGCCGCCAGGCCTACATCCTCTCTCACGGAGGGGAAGTCCTCCAGGAGACTCGCCATTGGGACGAAAACGCGCAGTGCACAGCCGGGGCCAGGCTGAAGAGCGATGCCAATGACTACCGCTACTTCCCCGATCCCGATCTTTTGATGCTGCGCGTGACCGAAAGCGAAGTGGAAGAGATCCGGGCTTCCCTTCCCGAGCTCCCCTTCGCCAAGAGGCGCAGGCTGAAGAGCGAATGGGGGCTTTCCGACGTTGAAATGAGGGACCTTTTGAATGCCGAGGCGGTGGACCTGGTGGAAGAGAGCGTCAAAGAGGGCGCCTCCCCGCAGGGCGCCCGCAAATGGTGGCTTGGAGAGATCCTGCGCCTTGCAAACGAGATGCAGCTCCCGCTGGAGGCGCTCGCGATATCCCCCAAGGACGTGGCGAAGATAGAGGAGATGCTCTCTGCCGGAAAGCTTACCGACAAAATGGCCAAGCAGGTAGTAGAGGCCGTAGTCAAGGGAGAAGGGAAGCCGGAAGAAGTCGTGGAGAAGAAGGGGCTCAAGATCGTCTCTGATTCCTCCCAGCTTCTCGACTCCGTGAAGAAGGCGCTGAAGGAGAACCCCGATGTGGCTGAAAAGCTGCGCCAAGGCAACATGAAGCCCATGGGGGTTATAATCGGCCTGGTAATGAAAGAGACGCGCGGGCAGGCAGACGCAAAGAGCGTCAGGGACCTCGTGCTAAAGGAAGTCTCCAAGTAGGTCCCCCGGGAGGGGCCTCCGCGCGCCGGACCCCGCACCCTTTTCCAATGCAGAGGATTTAGATGAGCGCAGAAGATTTAGACGACTATGAAACCAAAGCCGAACTGGAGCTCTACAAGGAGTACAGGGACGTCATAAAGCTCTTCAGGTACGTGGTCGAAACTGAGAGGCGCTTCTACCTGGCCAACAGCGTGGAGTTTAGGACATGCAACGGGGGCACGGACGTCTATTTCGACGTGCAGCTCACCGATGCCTGGGTGTGGGACATCTATAGGCCCTCGAGGTTTGCAAAGTCGGTTCGCATAATGAGTTTCAAGGACGTAAACATAGAGGAGCTCACCCACACCGATGCCGATCTCGACATTCTCGAGCGTTTCTGATTTTTCGGGACCGTTAGGCCCCGGAACTAGAATATTTCAGTTGATTAAGTTTCCAGACAAAGATAGGAGTGCAGCATGGCCAAAACTCGTGTTGCCATAATAGGCGGTGGCCCTGCCGGGCTCACGGCCGCATACGAGTTGCTCAAAGAGGGCGGAGCCGAGAAGTATGAAGTCACCCTTTTGGAAGCCAGCGACCAGTTCGGGGGCATTTCCAGGACCGTCAAGTACAACGGCCAAAGGATGGATATAGGCGGTCACCGCTTCTTCTCCAAAGATCAGAGGATCATGGACTGGTGGCAAAACATCCTCCCCCTTCAGGGCGCCCCGGCCTATGACGACAAGAAGCTGCACAGGCCCTGCGAGCTGGAGCCGGGAGGGCCCGACCCTGAAAAGACGGACGCCGTTATGCTCATCCGCCACCGCCTCAGCCGCGTCTTTTGGCACCAGCACTTCTTCGACTACCCCATCACCCTTTCCGGAGATACCGTCAAGGCGATGGGCCCGGCCCTGACCCTCAAGGCTGGGCTGAGCTACCTTGAATCCACCGTCCACAAGCTTCCCGAAACCAACCTCGAAAACTTCTACATCAACCGCTTCGGGAAAGTCCTCTACTCCCTGTTCTTCGAAGGCTATACCGAAAAGCTCTGGGGGAGGCATCCTTCGGAAATCTCAGCCGACTGGGGAGCCCAGAGGGTCAAAGGCCTGAGCATTACGGCCGTTTTGAAGAACGCCGTAGAGAAACTCATGCCCTCGCAAAAAAACAGGCACGTGGAAACTTCCCTTATAGAAAAGTTCTGGTATCCCAAGCTTGGGCCGGGAGAGCTTTGGGAAATTGTTGCCCAAAAAGTAACTGACATGGGCGGAAAGATTATAATGAACGCCAAGGTGAACCGCCTGTCCCAAAAGGATGGGAAGGTGGATTCCCTCTCCTACATCGCTCAGGACGGACAGGAAGTCGAGCTCAAAGCCGACCAGTTTATGAGCTCCATGCCCCTGAAGAACCTCCTTCAGGCCTTCAATAACTCGGCTGAGAAGGCTCCTGAAGACATCACTGAAATTGCCTACGGCCTCCCCTATAGGGACTTTGTGACGGTAGGGCTTTTGTGCAAGAGGCTGAAGCTCAAGAATACCACCACCATAAGGACCCTTGGGGAACCCCCCATTGTCCCCGACAACTGGATCTACGTGCAGGATCCCGGGTACAAAGTGGGCAGGATCCAGGTCTTCAACAACTGGAGCCCGTACCTGGTCTCCAAGCCCGACGACACCGTGTGGATAGGCCTGGAGTACTTCACCCAGGAGGGCGACGACTTCTGGAACCTGACAGACCAGCAGGCAAAGAACTTTGCCATAAAGGAAATGATCAGGATGCAGGTCCTTTACGGCGCGGACGACGTCATAGACTTCCATAGGGAGAGGGTTCCCAAGGCTTATCCGGCATATTTCGACACCTATGAGCGCATGGACGAGCTCAAAGAATGGCTCGACCACTTCGGCAACCTTTACTGCATCGGCAGGAACGGCCAGCACCACTACAACAACCAGGACCACTCCATGGCCTGCGCGATAGAGGCCGTAAACAACATAAAGACCGGCAAGACCTCCAAGGTAAACGTCTGGAACGTGAACACCGAGAAGGCTTACCACGAGTCCAAGTAGGAGCCTCTGTTAAGATATATTCGGATTCAAAACCGAATCTTTGCCGCCGGGGCGCATCCCCGCTTGCCGCGCAGGGGGGGATGGAAAAGTCCAGCCTGAAGCGGATCTCGGCGCGAAAAAGCAATCTGACTGCTGTTGCGCGGCAGCAATGGAGGAATGATGAACTTAGTAGAACAGTTCGGCAAGGACCACGAAAAGAAGGGCGCCCAGGTGCCCGACTTCCGCCCCGGCGACACCGTCAGGGTGAACGCCAAGATCGTGGAGGGTGACCACAGCAGGATCCAGGCCTTCCAGGGCGTGGTAATCGGGCGCGTGGGCCACGGCATAAGTGAGAACATCCTGGTCCGCAAGATAAGCTTCGGATGCGGCGTAGAGCGCCGTTTTCCGCTCAACTCCCCGCTGGTGGATTCGATAGAAGTCGTCTCCTACGGCAAGGTAAGGCGCGCCAAGCTCTACTACCTCAGGAACCTCAAGGGCAAGGCCGCCAGGATCCCTGAGAGGAGAGAACCCAGAGGGGCCAAGAAATAAGCCTGAGCCGCGTGCATGGAAAGTTTAGAGGTTGTTTTCAAAGGGGCGGCCAAAAAGCTTCTCGTGCACCGGCGAGGGGCACACCTCAAACAAAGGTCCAAAAAGTCTCCCATGCACAACCGCAGGTTCCATCGCAAGAAGGGCAGCTGGATAAGCTGGTCCCTGTCGATCGGGATTCCGATAATCGTGATACTCCTTCTGCGCATCTTCGTTTTCGGAATCTATGTGGTGCCTTCGGGCTCCATGCAGAACACCTTGCTGATAGGGGACCACATCCTCACCTTAAAGCTTGACGGAAAGTGGACTCCACTGCACAGGGGAGACGTCATAGTCTTCAAGGATCCCGACCACTGGCTCACCCCCGCCCAGGACGACGCCATGGGCGGCGGCTTTTTGGTAAAGAGGCTGATAGGCCTTCCTGGGGACACTGTCGCCTGCTGCACGTCCCAGGGCCTGGTGACCATAAACGGCGTCCCGATCGAAGAGGAAAGCTATCTGTATCCGGGAAACGCCCCAAGCCTCATAAAGTTTGACGTCAAGGTTACTCCCGGACACATTTTCGTAATGGGAGACCACAGAAGAATTTCGGCAGATTCCCGCTATCACTTGAATAAGGACGACGGGCTTGTGCCAATTTCAGACGTCGTGGGAGTCGTAAAGCTCGTGTGGTGGCCGTTAGACAGGTGGCGCTATATAGGCGATCCCAGCTACGTCTACAAGAACGTAGGGGGAGTGAGCGGCGCGTATGAATGATCCTTCCCTGGATCTTGAGCACCGAGCCTTCGAGTCATTCGACTTCGTGCTCGGAGCCGACGAAGTGGGGAGGGGGTGCGCCGCAGGCCCGGCTTATGTGGGGGTGTGCGGGCTCACCCGCCTCCCCGCTTCATTCCCGGAGGGCGTGAAAGATTCCAAGCTCCTCACCCCCAGGCAGCGCAGGCTCGCCCGCTCGGCCATAGAGGCATGGGCGGATATGAGAGCCGTGGGAGCCTGTTCAAATGAAGAAATAGACAACCTTGGCATCACCCTGGCTTTGGGCCTCGCTTTGGCAAGGGCCCTCCTCGCCCTGGGGGACGTCCCCGGGCGGGGGCTTTTGATATTGGATGGGAACTTCGACTACCTTTCTTACGCGAGGGAGAGCCTCCATCTTTCCCAGAGGCCGAACGTCGAAGTCAGGTGCGTCGTCAAGGGTGACATGAAAAGCGCCCTGTGCGCATCGGCCTCCATCCTCGCCAAGCTCGACAGGGACGAGCTCATGGAGAACCTTTCAAAGCTTGACAAGTACAAAGGCTACAAATGGAAAAAGAACAAGGGGTATCCCACCCAGGAGCATATAGCGGCCATAAAGAAACTGGGGCTCAGCCCCCTTCACAGAAAGAGCTGGAAGATAAAGGGGCTGGAAGGATCCTCTTCCCAAAAAGGCCTTCCTTTGTTTTGAGGTCTTCCAGGCTGAACGAGAGGGAGGAAAGGATCCTGAAGAGATCTGAAGGCCTCCTCC
>JAFYIA010000053.1 GCA_017538865.1 Aeriscardovia sp.
CGCCGCAGGGAGAGCATGTACATGGAGTACATCATCGCCCACCACCCCGATTTCGCCAACAAGGGGATTCACGTGTGGAGGGACAGGTACTGCAAGACCCGCATGGAAGGCGGAGACGAGCAGGTCCTCAGCAACCACGTGATGGCCATAGGAATCTCCCAGCGCACCAGCGCCGACGCCATTCAGGATCTCGCCGGCACCCTCTTTGAAGAGTCTGCCTTTGACACCGTCCTGGCGGTGAAGATCCCCCACAGCCACGCCATGATGCACCTCGACACCGTCTTCACCATGGTCAACTACGACCAGTTCACCATGGACGCCGAGATCCTCGACAGCAGGGGAGAGTCCGAGCTCTACCTGCTTCGACCCGGCAAGGACGGAGAAATCAAGATCGAGACCAGGAACAAGCTTGAAAAGACCCTTTGCGAGATCCTGGGCAAGAGCGAAATAGACATCATGTTCACTGGCAACGGCGATCCGATTGTGGCCGCCCGCGAGCAGTGGAACGACGGCTCCAACACCCTGGCCATAGCCCCGGGAGAAGTCGTCACCTCCGATCGCAACTACGTCTCCAACGAGGTCCTGCGCAAGCACGGCATCAAGGTCCACGAGACCACTTCCAGCGAACTGGCCCGCGGCCGCGGCGGCCCCCGCTGCATGTCCATGCCGATCGTGCGCGAAGATCTGAAGGAAAACTAGGAGAGAGGAGAAACCGTGGCAAAATTTGAGAACGTATTTTACGGCCGCAGCGTGCTGGCCTGCAAAGATTTCACGCCTAACGAACTGCGCTACATGATTGACCTGGCGCTGCACCTCAAGGAACTCAAGAAGCAGAACATCCCCCACCACTACCTCGAGGGCAAAAACATCGCCCTGCTCTTCGAGAAGACCTCTACCAGGACCAGGTCCTCCTTCGTGGTGGCTTCCCACGATCTGGGCGCCAACCCCGAGTACATGGACTCCACCGGCACCCAGTTCGGCAAGAAGGAATCCGTGGAAGACACCGCCAAGGTGCTCGGATCCATGTTCGACGGCATCGAGTTCAGGGGCTACAAGCAGTCCACCGTCGAAGGCCTCGCCGAGTTCTCCGGCGTCCCGGTCTGGAACGGCCTGACCGACGAGTGGCACCCCACCCAGATGCTGGCCGACTTCATGACCATGAAGGAAAAGTTCGGCCACATCAAGGGCCTCACCCTCGCCTTCGTGGGCGACGGCAGGAACAACATGGCCAACTCCCTCCTCGTGGCCGGCACCATGCTCGGGGTCAATGTGCACATCGTTACCCCCTCTGCCCTCCACACCGATGAGAAGATCGTCGACATTGCCAACTGCTTTGCCAAGGAGACCGGCGCCAAGCCCGTCGTCACCGACAACATCGCCGAAGGCGTCAAGGGCGCCAACGTCATCTACACCGACGTGTGGGTGTCCATGGGCGAGCACGACTGGGAGGACAGGGTCAAGCTCCTCAAGCCTTACGAAGTCAACATGGACCTCATGAAGATGACCGGCACCCCTGACGACGAGCTCATCTTCATGCACTGCCTGCCTTCCTTCCACGACCTCAACACCACCCAGGGCAAGGAGATCTTCGAAAAGTACGGCCTCAAGAACATGGAAGTCACCGACGAGGTCTTCCGCTCCAAGTACGCCTGGCAGTTCATCGAGGCTGAGAACCGCATGCACTCCATCAAGGCCATGATGGCTGTGACCCTGGCCCCGCTCTACATCCCTGCCTACGCTGTGAACGGGTGCAACGAGTAGATGGCCAAGCGCATAGTTGTAGCCCTCGGGGGCAATGCGATAGAGACGGCCACCGGCACCGCCGAGAGCCAGGAAGAGTCCATAAAGAGGACCATGCAGTCCCTAATCGAGTTCATTAAGAACAAGGACGAGCTGGTCATCACCCATGGCAACGGCCCCCAGGTGGGCAACCTCCTCCTTCAGGAGGCTGCGGGATCCACTAAGAAGAACCCGGCCATGCCTTTGGATACCGTAGGGGCCATGAGCCAGGGCGAAATAGGCTACTGGATGGAGCTTGCCCTCGACTCCGTGCTGGCTGAAAACGGGATAGACAAGACTGTGGCGGCCATCGTCTCTCAGACTGTGGTCTCCAAGGATGATCCCGCCTTCCTAAAGCCCACAAAGCCCATAGGGCCCTTCTACTCCGAAGAAGAGTGCGATGAGCTCAAGAAAGAGCATCCCGACTTCGTATACATCGAAGACGCTGGCAGGGGCTTTAGAAGGGTAGTGCCCAGCCCCAAGCCTGTGAGAATGCTTCAGGTGGAAGTCGTCAGGGCCATGATTGAAAAGGGCATGGTTCCGATCGCCTCCGGCGGCGGCGGGGTTCCCGTCGTCAGCGACGGGAAGGGCGGATATGTCGGAGTCGAAGGCGTAATCGACAAAGACTTCGGTGCAGCCCAGATGGCTGAAGACGTAGACGCCGACGAGCTCATCATTTTGACCGCGGTCGATAATGTCTGCGTAAACTTCAATAAGCCCGATCAGAAGGCCCTCACAAACGTGACGGTCGCAGAGCTTGAAAAGTACATGGCCGAGGGCCAGTTCGCAGCCGGGAGCATGCTCCCCAAAGTACAGGCCGCCATCAAGTTCGTGAACGCCAAGCCTCAGTGCCACGCGGTCATTACCTCCTTGGATAAGGTGGCGGACCTCGTAGCCGGGGTTCCGGGAGTCGGGACCGTAATAACCAAGTAAGGTTTTGGGTCCTTTTGCCGCTCTGCATCGCAGGGCGGCATTTTTTATTCCCTTCCCCTCAGGCTTTCACCTCTCTTTTCCCATTCTTTGGTAATCTCATACTTGAGAGCATTTTGACGTGGGGAGCGTAAATGGGAAGGCGGAGGAATCCTGCTAACAGTTCTTCTAAAAGTCGTTCCAAACATGGGTTTATGTTTTTAATTCTGTCTATCGTCTTGATGCTGATAGGGATCGGGATAATTGCTTATCCTCTCACGCTTACTATTGAAAACTACATAGATCATGAAGCTGTGATACGCGCCCTCCAACGCGAATATGCCGAAATACCCAAAATTAAGGCTGAAAAAGAGATTGCAGCCGCCCAACAATACAACGCAGCACTGGCCAAAAGCGGGCAATACCTCATAGGCCAGGGGGCTTCTGACTTTATGACTAGCGGTGCCACCAACGGAGTAACAAAATCCCCTGCTTATTTGAACTACCTGAGCATACTGGATGGACAAAATGACGAAGTGGAGGGGTATGTTTCAGTTCCGGAATATGGAATCAACCTCCCCATTTATCACGGCACGGCGGAGTCAGCACTTTCTAAAGGAGCAGGACAGCTTTACGGTACCTCTTTCCCTGTAGGGGGCCCTTCGACCAGGGCGGTAATCTGCGGCCACACCGGAGTGGTATACGCCATGCTTTTTACAAGGCTCGTGGAAATGAAGATGGGCAACCTCTTCTATGTAAATGTGCTCGGCCATACCATGGCGTATAAAGTCGTGAATATAAAAATTATCCTTCCTTCTAATGTAAACGCGATAAAGATTGTGCCGGGAGAAGACCTTGTTACCCTCCTTACCTGCTACCCTTATGGAATTAATACCCACAGGCTTCTAGTGACGGGCGAGAGGGTGCCACTGGGAGAGCTTTCCCACTCGAACCTCACCGACGGACTGATGATAATTATCTGGAGTACCGCTATCGGCCTTCTCTTCTTCATAATTCTCTCCCTGATCCTCAGAAGGTGGAGGTTTTGGATAAGGATGTACCATGCCCACAACAGGCGCAAGCACTGAAAATTTTTTCTGACACGCCGACGCCCTTGCCCTCCTCCCCCGACCCTGCGTATCATAAACAAGTCACTTGCGGAGGACGCCTCCGCACAGTTAGCAGGTTGAGAACTCAAAAGCGTTGATCGTGCAGCAGCGCCCGGCGCGCAAGCGCCGGGGCTGCCTTACAGCCAAGTTTGTGGGGCC
>JAFYIA010000054.1 GCA_017538865.1 Aeriscardovia sp.
AACTTTTGCAGCCTCTCGTCGCATCCGGCCCACCTCTTCACTTCCACCTTCTGCATGCAGGGGGCGAGCGAGGGAAGGAGGGGGGAGGCCGCGAGGGAGAGATCCGCCACTATGACGCAGCTTTTAGCCAGGGGGAGCAGAGACAGGATCTCGGCGCTCTGCCCGTCTTGGCACCCGTCCACCACCAGGACGTCCGCCAGGGGCTTGTTAGGAAGGGCCGTAGAAATGGAGGCGGGGGTCGAAGCCAATATGGGCTTTGAAAGCCTGAAAAGTTCGGGGCACTCCGCCTCAAACTGGGCCAAAGACAGGTCGAACGCAGGAGAGGAGAGGCGCGAATGCCAGTTGTTGGCGTCCTTAGGGTTGGAATAGAGAAATTCCGACAGCCTCGACATGCATGAGCTCTCTATCAGAGGCGAGGCCGATTTTACGTGGGAGCGGTCGAGATCGGAAAACCTTTGCGCCGTCTCGGAGAGGAGGTGGCCGTCCTGGCTGGCTATGAGGGGGGAGGACTGGACTATCAGGTCGAATACGCTGGCGTACCATGCCAGCTGCAGTTCGTCTCCCGCGAAGGAGGGGTTGAGCTTCCTGGCCCTGAAGTCCTCTATGAGGCCTCCCAGCCCCATTTCGCGCAGTTCTTTTTCCAGGCTCTCCCGCTCCGGCAAGCTTTCCAGGGATTTTTCCGCCTTCTTGAGGTCCGAAATCTTATTCCCTATCGCTTCAAAGTCCCCGCTGGAAAGCACGGCCCCCGAGGAAGGCGCGGCCAGGATTGCGTCCAACGCCGTGAGGTCGGAGTTTATGGCTTCAAGGTCCGTCACCATGGCCCCCAAGTCTTCTGGAACCACCACTTTGGGGTTGGAGCTGTAAGAGCGCCACCTTTCGTACTGGAGGAAGACCGCCTGGAGCGTCCCGTAGAGGTCCTCCACCTTCACCCCCGGCTTTATGCAGGACTTGGCCTGCTTTTGAAGGCGCCTCCTTTCCCAAAAGCCCATGGAGGAGTCCTTCCTATCCCCTTTGGCCTGCACGGCCTCAAGGATGGAGGGGAGATCCAGCTCGAAGATTTCGGGTGAAAAGAGATCTAAGGCCTTGCGGAGGTTGTTGAGCATGGTGACGTGCTTGCCCCACTCTTCCACAGTGGAAGCTTCCGGAAACCCGCACTCCTTTACAGCCCTGGCCGCCTGCGCCCTTATTTCGGGAAGGAGCGTGGAAGAGACCCTTTCGACCCTTTCCTTGGCGGCAGCCGCCTCTTCGGGGGTGAAGATGGAAGCCTTGTACCAGGGGGTGTCTTCCGGCTCCAGGGAAAAGCCTCCGAGCTCTCCGAACCTTTCCAGCTTCTTGGAAGCTTCTTCCAACCTCCCCTTCAGGTTTTTCGCGGCGTCTTCTTCCAGCCTCACCCGGTTGCTGGGCTTTCCCTTTTTGGAGCTGAGAAGGAGCAGTTTTTCAAGCACCTGATAGGCCGATAAATCCCACGGCTCGACTTTTTTGTGCAGGTCGCCGAAATATTTGGAAAGGCGCCCCCTCACCCCGACCAGCTCGTCTGCAATCCTGTTGAAATTCGACACGGCCTCTTCGCTTTGGGAGTTTAAAGAAGCTACAATCTGCTCATCTATCGCCTTGGGAAAGTCCAGATCGTCCACATCCAAAACGATCCCCCCTATCCCTTCGTCCTGGGCGCATTTGAGAAACGCTTCCTTTTGGGCTCCCAGGGGAGAAGAGTAGATGACGCTTTTCCCCTCACAGGCGCACCTGGAAGCTATGGCCAGGGCCAAGGCGGAGCTCCCTGAAGAAGCCGGGGCGTCCAGGAAGACATTTTGGCCGAGGGAGGCGAGCCTGGCCGCCCGCCGCGCGCTGTTGGGGACGTCCCCCGCCTCTTTTTCGTCGTGCGGATCGCAGTCTTCTGTTTCCGCGGCCCTTTGCAAGGCCTCCCTTCCCTCCAGAAAGTCCCTGAGGAGCTTGACTTCGCATTTTCCGGCTTCAATGCCTTCCAGAAGCCGGGAGGCCCTGTCTCTGATGATCACGGCGGGATTTATGAAACACCCCACGATGGAACGGAGCTCCGCGCTGAATCCGTACACCATTTCCCCGACTTCTTTGGCCACCTGGTTTATGAACTGATCCCGTCCCGAATCCAGATTCTGCTCCAGAGAGGAAAAATCGAATTCTATCCCAAAGTCGCTCCTCATAGCGCTCAAAAATGAAGGGTTGACCATGGGGCGCCGCCCGAGCTTCATCGTATCTTTGGCGGGATCGTCTTCCGCTTCTTCCACTTCTAGCGGGTAAATGAGTATGGGCATCTGGCGGCTGGATCCGTTCCACCTGGCAATTCCCACTGCGAGGCTGATTTGCCCGTAGCCGCTCTGCTTCATTTCCGTCCTGCGCTGGGCGAGGATTTGCAGGAAGTCCCTTTTTGCCGCCGTCAAAAGGGTAGGATTTGGGAAGAGCTGGGGGAGGGTGACTTTTACATAGGACAGCAGTCTCGACTTCCCGTTCGGGCTGGCGTTTGAAAGATCGAGCCCGGCCTTCAGGGCAGATATGTTGCTGAGGGGGTCGGCTTCCTTTTTTTCAAAGTAGGCATCGTTCCACTGCTTCAGCTTTTCCAAAGATTCCACCCTCCACGGCGGCTTTTCGGATTCTTCCATCAATCGTTCCCTCCCTCGCTTTTAAATGTCTGATACCCCCTATTG
>JAFYIA010000055.1 GCA_017538865.1 Aeriscardovia sp.
CCTCGGAAAGGGCCTACGCCGACGTCCTCCACCCTGCGGGCGTCACCCCCGACGCCCAGGCGAGGCTGGAGACGGTGGAAGAAAACGCCTCCCTGGGGTCCGGATACAAAATAGCCCTGAAGGATCTGGAGCTGCGGGGGATAGGGAACCTGGTAGGGGAAGAGCAAAGCGGGTTCATAAAAGGGGTGGGCTTCGACTACTTCGTGCGGATGATGAAGGAGGGGATCGACAGGGAGAAGGGGCTTTTGCAAAAAGAGGAGGAAAGGCCCAAAATCGACCTCCCGGAGAAGGCCTTTATCCCGGATTCCTTCATCCCTTCCCAAAAGCTCAGGATGGAAGCCTATTCTTCCATATTCTCAGCTTCCAGCGAGGAAGAGCTTGAAGAAGTGGAAAAGGAAATTGAGGACCGCTATGGGAAGATTCCGGCCCCCGTCCTATCCCTCTTTTCCCAGCGCCGCCTCGAGCGGCAGGCCGAGGGGTGCGCCGTAAAGGGGATAAGCTGCGGGGAAGGGGCTCTCTCCTTCCGCCTCTCTTCGCCGCTCCCCGACTCAAAACAGCTCCGGCTCGAGCTCCTGTTTCCCGGCTCCCGCTACCTCAAATCTGAGCCGGGCTTTAAAATTCCTTTAGACAAAGGGCTTGAAGAAGGCGGGGCCTTGGAAGCCGCCTCCTTCGCCCTCTCCCAACTTTTTACAACCTACAAGGGGGAATCGTGGCAGCGATAGAGAGAATAAACGCCAGGCAGATTTTGGATTCTAGGGGGAATCCCACCCTGGAAGTGAGCCTCGAGACCGACGACGGGGCCGAAGGGGTGGCCTGCGTCCCATCGGGAGCCTCCACGGGGATTTATGAAGCCGTAGAAAAGAGGGACGGGGACGCCAAGCACTTCAACGGCAAAGGCGTCGCGGGCGCCATCAGGGCCGTCAAGGAAGCCATCGCCCCCGCACTGCTCGGCCTGGATTCCATCGATCAGCGCGGCATAGACGAGCGCATGATAGAGCTGGACGGGACCAAGAACAAGTCCAAGCTCGGGGCCAACGCGATCCTGGGGGTATCCATGGCAAACCTCCGCGCGGCGGCGCAGAGTGCGGACCTCGCGCTCTTCAGGTACCTGGGCGGGGTGAACGGCTACATCCTCCCAGTGCCCTGCATGAACATACTCAACGGCGGGGTGCATGCCGACAACAACATCGATATCCAGGAGTTCATGATCATCCCCTACGGCTTCGACTCCTTCGAAGAGGCCCTGGAAGCCGGGTGCGAGACCTACGCCAGCCTGAAGTCCATCCTGAAGGAGGAGGGTCTCTCCTCCTCCGTGGGCGACGAGGGCGGCTTCGCCCCCAACCTCGAAAGCAACGCGCACGCCATCGACCTTCTGCTCAAGGCCATGAGGTCTGCGGGATTCGAGCCTGGAAAGGAGATCGGGATCGGGATCGACGCTGCCAGCAGCGAGTTCTTCGACGAAGACTCCAAGACCTACATGTTCGAGGGTTCCGCCCGAAGCCGCGACTGGATGATGGACTATTGGCAGAGGCTCGTGGAAGCCTATCCTGTAGTCTCCATAGAGGATCCTTTCGCCCAGGACGACTGGGAGGCGTGGAGCGAACTGGAAGCAAAGCTCGGAGGTGAGATCCAGATCGTGGGAGACGACCTGCTCACCACCAACTCTTCCAGGATTTCCAAGGCCATAGAGCTCAAGGCCTGCAACGCCCTCCTCGTCAAGCCCAACCAGATAGGGACGGTCTCCGAGACCCTCGACGCCATGCGCATGGCCTTCAGGCACGGCTTTGCCACCATGGTCTCCCACAGGTCCGGAGAGACTATGGACACTTTCATAGCCGATCTCGCCGTAGCCAGGAACGCCTGCCAGATTAAGACCGGCGCCCCCGCCAGGGGAGAGAGGGTGGCCAAGTACAACAGGCTCCTGAAGATCGAGATGATGCTGGGCGAGAGTGGGGTGTATGCCGGAAAATCCGCCTTCAAGCGTGCTTCCAAGTTCTAGCCTTTCGGCCAAAGACGCGGCCTTCTGCCGGAATCTGGCCCGCCGCCTCCTCTCCAGGCCCGCAACCCCCGAAGAGAGGGAGGAAGCCCGCAGGGACCTCGGGAGGGATCCCGACGGGATGGCGGCCGTGGGCGCGCGCGGCTGGGGAAGGGTACTGGCGGTGGTGGTGAGCCCCGAAGTCCGTGCCCACCCCTTCCCCACGGTCTTCTACCTCGTCGACAAGGATCTCTCCCGCAGAGCCTCCCAGCTGGAATCTGCGAGCGCCATGAGGGGGTGGAACCTCAGGCTGGAAAAAGATCCGGGCCTCAGGAGCGACTACCTCCGGGCGCACCTGATGTACCTGCGCTTTAGGGAGGAGGCGGGGAAGATCCTCGGGGCGCCCCCGTTCCCTTCCCAGGCTTCGGCCGGAGGAATGCCGGAGAGGGTCAAGTGCCTGCACGCCCTTCTGGCCCAGAGCCTTGTGATGGGCCCCGGAATCAACCCCATAGGCGACGAAACGGCAAAGGAAGTTGGAGCATGGTAAGGATAGCGGGGATAGACTGCGGAACCAATTCGGTGAAGATGGAGGTGGAAGACGTGTTTCCTTCCCCCTCGGGCCTGCAGATGCAGACCGTCATACCGAGGAAGGTCTGGACCATAAGGCTGGGGGAGGGCGTGGAAAAGACGCGCCGCCTCTCGGCCAACGCCCTCAAAAAGCTCCGCCCCTCCCTAGAAGGCTTCAAGGCTGACATCCTCTCCTGCGGGGCGCCGCGGCTGCGCTTTGTAGCCACCAGCGCCGTGAGGGACGCTGAAAATTCCGGGGAGTTTCGGAAGATAGTCTGGGAAGTGTTCGGAATAGAGCCCGAAATCCTCACCGGGGAAGAAGAGGGCAGGCTCGGCTTCGAGGCCGCTTGCCGGGGGGAGGGGGAGGAAGCCAAGCTCCTCGTGGACCTGGGCGGGGGCTCTACGGAGTTCGCCCTGGGCGAGGGCCTCACGCCCTCCTTCGTCAGATCCCTGGACATAGGCTGCGTGAGGATGGCGGAGAAATTCGGCTTCGGCCCCGGCCCCCTCGCGCCCGAACGGAGGGAGGGGGCCCAAAGCTTTATCCGGAAAGAAATTTCAAAGATCCCCATTCCTTCTGCCAAGCGCCTCATCGGAATCTCCGGCACTATAGCCGTGGTCAGCTTTATGGCGGCCGGGGAGAAGGAATTTTCCCCCTACAAGAAATTTGAGATCGATAGGGGGAAGGGGATAGAAACCTGCGAAAAGCTGATGGGGATGAGCGAAGGGGAGATGGAAGGCTACCCCATCATCCCCCTCCTCAGGCGCCGGGTCATACGGGCCGGGGCCCTGATATGGGGGGAAGTCCTCCTGGCCTCCCCCCTGGATTCGTACCTCTTTTCGGACGCCGCCCTGCTGGACGGGGTGATACTCGACGAAGCCCGGAGGCTCCTTTCCTAGTGCTATATTTGTAGTGCGCCCCCGTGGCGAAATGGCAGACGCAGTGGACTTAAAATCCATCGCCTTTTGGCGTGCGGGTTCGAGTCCCGCCGGGGGTACTTTTTTATCTGAACCCTCCGCTGGCCCAGGTTATCAGGAGCGCCGCCGCGATCACGCAAAGGATTATGATTACGCTCCAGGCCACGAGCTTTTTTTGCGCCTTCCCCCTCTTGTAGCTTTTGAGCATCTCCTTGGGGGTCTCCTGCTTGACCTTTTCCAGATACGCCTTGGCGGCGTCCACAGACTGGGTGGAGGCCTTGTCCTGCGCCAGGGCGCTTTGCGCCATGTCTATGGCGTGGGTGTTGGCCATCGTCTCATCCGCTCCCTTTGAGAGGAGCGCCACGTTTTTCTGGTACTCCTCTTCCGCCCTGAGGCAGTCTTTGGCCGCGGCCGCCACTTTGCCCGCAAATTCGTGAGCTTCCTTCTCTTTGGCGTAAGGGGCCGAAACGTCTAGCTGGCCTGAGGGGGAGTAAAAATGAAGGTCCAGCGTCCTCGTGTCCTTGGCCTCCCCTTCCCCGGAGGGAGGGGTGTAAAGCCCGCCCTTGACCTCGATTTCGCATCCGAGGGCCGGGTCGAGCCTTATGGACGCGCCCCCAAAGTCCAGCCGGGTCCTGTAGAGGACCGCCCCTTCAAAAGAATCTATGGGGGCTGCAAAGGCCTCCTTTTCCCCTTCCAGCTCCGCTTTGGCGCTTTCCACAGCCTTCTCATGCGCCTTTTGGGCCTGTTTCAGCTGCCTTTCCCCCTGCCTGACCCTCTGGTTGTAGGCGTTTTGCACGGCGTTTAGAGCTTTTTCAGCCTCCCTGAGCCTGATGATCTCGGCCGGTTCCCGGTTCCTTGACAACAAATCCTCCTCTTGTACGCTATAGTTATATATTTATACGTTTCTTTCCATTTTCAAAAACTTTTTATCCAACAAGGAGGAAGCATGCAGGAAGAAATGCCCAAGGTGGAAGCCAAGTTCGGCGGATCGGCCGCTATAACTTTCGACAGCCCCGAACAGCCCGAGAACCCCTCCCTCGTCTGCGAGGAGATCGTGAAGGGCGACGGGGCGAAAGTTGAAAAAGGCGACACCGTCACCGTAAACTACAGCGGCGTCGTCTGGGGCAAGCAAACGCCTTTCGATTCGAGCTTTGCAAGGCGGGAGCCTGCCAGCTTCCCGATAGGCGAGGGGATGCTGATACGCGCGTGGGACGAGACCCTGATAGGCAAGACCGTGGGCTCCAGACTCCTCATCGTTGCCCCCTCCGACTACGCTTACGGCAAGAGGGGCGTGCGCGAGGCCGGCATCGCCGGCGGGGACACCCTGGTATTCGTAGTAGACATCCTCTCCGCCAGGAAGTAGGCCCGCATGCCGGAAGAAGAAGTCATCCTCCTCACCCAGGAGGCCTATGACAAAATGCAGGAAGAGCTCAAGCATCGCGAAGGCGAAGTGAGGAGCGAGATAGCCCAAAAGATAAAAGAGGCCAGGGCCGAAGGGGATCTAAGCGAAAACGGGGGCTATCAGGCAGCCAAGGAGGAGCAGGGCAAAAACGAGGGCAGGATAAACGAGCTGACCCAAAAGCTCAGGTCCGCCAGGATCCTTTCGGTGTCTGAAGACGGCAAGGTGCGCGAGGGGAGCGTGGTGAGGCTGAAAGTCGCCGGACGGGAAGTCGAGTTTTTGGTCGGGAACCGCGACCTCGCCTGTACTACCGACAAGAAGATCATCAGCACTAAAAGCCCGCTGGGGTCGGCAATCCTCAACCATAAAGTGGGGGACCTGGTCGCCTACCAGGCCCCTGGAGGAAAGATGCAGGCCGAGATTTTGGAGGTTTCCCCGATGGGGGAAGAGTAGTCAGCGCATTTTGCAGATGACTAAGAATACCGCCGTCAGCTCGAGGGTGTAGCCCAGAACCGTGAGAGTGTGGAAGACCTCGTGGAACCCGAAGACCCTGGGCCAGGGGTCGGGCCTCTTGGCCCCGTAGACGACCCCTCCCCCGATGTAGAGCAGGCCCCCGCAGGCCGTGAGAATCACCACCACGAACCCCGCTTCGGGGGACATCCACAAAAACGGCATGACGGCCGCCCCTGCCACGCCTATGACGATGTAGGTGGCGGTGTAGAGCCACCGGGGGGCCGAGATCCAAAAGACGTTCACGAGGAGCGCGACCGCCACCGTGCCCCACATCACCGAAATCACAACTACCCTCCCGACGAAGGGCAGGGCGAAGGAGAACGGGGTGTAGGTGCCGGCTATCAGGAGGAATATGTTGGCGTGGTCGATCCTGCGCAAGATGTCGGTCAGGCGCCGGCCCCAGTTCCCTATGTGGTAGCAGGCGGAGTTTATGAAAAGCAGGCAGGTCGAGGCCAAATACACACTGCAGGCCGCCTTGAGGCCTTTTGTCGGAGCGAGGCATATGGCCACTATGCACGCCGCCGCGGCCGCAGGGGAGAAGAGGGCGTGTATCCATCCTCGCGCCGCGGGCTTTTCCCTCCCGTGCACGTCCAGACGGACTTTCCTGCCTGACCTTGCGGGGGCCGCCTTTCCCGCCCCCGCCCTGGCTGCGGCTTGCATTGCAGCTCCTTTCGCCTGTCTTACTACAATTAAATTTACTTGTTTTGCATTAGGATTGGAAAAATGAACGAGTGCGGCAATCTGAAGGATCCCGACAGGATCTTGGCCTGTTCGAACCTTACCGACGGGGCCCGCCACCTGCTCCACTCCCTCATAGCCGACTGGGGGATAATAGCGGACCTGGGGTACTGCGATCTCCAGCTTGCGGTAAAAGACGGGCGCGGGGGCTTCATCTGCGCGGCCCAGGTGCGCCCCGCCACCGCGCCTTCCTGCAGGCCCGAAGACATGGTGGGACAAAGGTTCCCTCCGGCCCTCTCGCCCTTTCTCACTTCCGCCCTCTCCTCCGATCGGCCCCTGTGCCCTTCGGACCCCGAGTTCAAGTCCATAAGCGCCGTCAGCGCTAGCTTTGAGGGGGAAAAGGCGGGGGTGGTGCTCCGCATGGCCTACCCTTCGGCCCACACGGGCAAGTGGGAGCAGATGGGGATAGATTCGTCCTGGAAGCTCTTTTCCATGATCCCCCTGGGGCAGTTCCCCTACAGGGTCCCCGTCAACACCCAGAGGCACAACGCCCACGTTCCGGACGGGTTCGTGACCCTAAACGCCGTATCCCTGGTGACGGACGCCTCCCCGAACGCCATAAGCTGCCTAAAGCGCCTGGGGTCCCAGGGCCCGCTGATAGGCCAAAACCTCGCAGATCTCGCAGCGTCCCTGGCGGGTCCCGACGGGCTGGGGGGGGAGATGTGCACCCTGCTTTCAGGGGAAAGGCCCCTCGACGCCGTCCTCACCATAAACAACGTTTCCGCCACCTTCAGGTCCCTCCCCCTCTGGAATGAGAGGGACTACTGCGGGGCGGTGGTGCTGTGCAGGGAGATAACCGAGATCCGGCGCCGCGACAACGAGCTGAAGATAAAAGACGCCACCATAGCCGAGATCAACCACCGCATCAAAAACAACCTCCAGTCCGTGGCCTCCCTTTTGGCCCTGCAGATCAGGGATTCGGAAAACGAAGAAGTGAAAAAGGCCCTGCAGACCGCCAAGAGGAGGGTTCAGGCGATTTCCATACTCCACGACGCCCTCTCCCAGAGCCAGGACGAGATGATCGACTTTGATTCGGCCCTGACAAAGCTCCTGCAGACCAATATAGACATCATGCGGGAGAGGGATCAGAGGATCTCCGTTTCCTGCGAGGGATCCTTCGGCCTCCTGGCGCCCCGGGACGCCACCCCCCTGGCCCTAATCCTTTCCGAACTCGTCGCCAACGCGGTGGAGCACGGCTTTGCCGGGGAGAGGGAAGGGGAGATCCGCATACGGGCCCTGAGGGATGGATGCAGGCTTTCCGTGACGCTCTCAGACGACGGGGTGGGCCTCGGCAAACTCCCGCCGTCGGGAGGGAGCCTGGGGATGAAGATAGTGGAGACCTTCGTGAAAGTTGACTTTCAGGGCTCCATCCTCTGGTCCCCGGCCCCGGGCGGGGGCACCAAAGTCGAGCTTTCGATAAACCTGAACGGGGCTTGCGGAAGGGCATGACCCTTCTGGCTTTCGCCTTGACCTTCCTCGCCGGGGCCGGGGAGGGTGCGCTGCGCTTTTTGAAGTCTTCCGGAAAGGCCGGGCGCCGCCTCCTTTTTTCTTTTCCCCCTCTCCTGTTCCCCCTCCTGGCCCTTTCCGTTTTCACGGGGCTCGGGGCCTTCCCCTCCCCTTCCCCTTTCGCAAACTGCGCCATGGCCTTTTCCCTCCTCTGCCTCCTCTTTCTGGGCCGGCGCGCATCCCTGTCCCTGCTGGGGAAGAAGAGGGATGCTGAGGGAGGGGCAGGGATCTCGAAGAAGGAGGCGAAGAGGTTGGCCGAAAAGTACGGGGTCCCCAGGTCTTTTTCCTCTCCCAACTTTTTCGGGTACCGCCAGGAGGCGGAAGCAGCGCCGGGGGAGGCCGATCCCAACTTCGCCTACGCCGCCTCCTATCCCTATTGGCAGCTCGCAAGGGAGGGGAGGATAGTGGGCGAGCCCGGGGCGGGCCTCGCCTCCTCCCCCTTCTCCCCCGCCCTCTCCATGGCCGGAGCGAGGGGGGAAAAGCTTTTGGCCAAGTTCTTCGCCCTCTTTTGCCCGGGCGTGCTGGTCTTCGCCAGCCTCTACGGCCTCAAAAAGGGGGAGAAGATCCCGTCCGACATAGACCTGGTCTTGGCCGGGGTTGACAAAGAGGGCAGGGTAAGGCTGTGGGTGGTGGACGCGAAAAACTACCGCGGCGGCGCGGGGGTGGTGTACGACCAGGCCGCCCCGGGCGTGCTGGTGCGCATAGACACGCAGAGGCGGGCCTTTTGAGGGGGGGCCTCCGGAGCGGCCGCCCTTAAAATGGGGGGGAACATGGGCAGGCAGAAAGGGGAGTGGGAAGGGGAGCTTTCGCGCCTCGCCGCTGGAAAGTGGAAGACCTTGTCCGCGTGGAGGGTGTGCATAGCCTCAGCCTCCAAAGGCGCCCAGCCAGAGGTGGCCCCCGGGGTTCAGTGGCCGGGCGGCGTGAAGGCGGCCTCCCCCTACCAGATCTGCAGGGAAGTGCGCAGGGCCGGCCCCCTCTCCCCGCGCATCCCCCCCTCCCTGCGCTCCTTCCTCTCTTCTATGCTCAAATCCTGATTTGCCCCGAGGTGGTAGCATTTTAAGGATCAAAGACGATCCGTTTTGCGCCCAAGTTCTATTTATCTGGAGGAAAAGTGGCACTCTCATCTCAAAACCCCCGGCTCCTTCCCGCATGGGAAAAGCTGGAGCGGCGTTTTGAAAGCATAAAAGGCAAAGATCTCTCTTCGTGGTTCGAAGACCCCCAAAGGACTGAAAAGCTCTCTTTCGCCGTAGGGGACTTCGACGTGGATCTTTCCAAGAACCTGATCGATTCCGACATGACGTCCGTATTCGCAGAGCTGGCCACCCAGGCCGGAATTCCCGAGAGGGCCAGCGCCATGGTGAAAGGGGAGGCCATAAACTCCACCGAGGGCCGAGCGGTCCTCCACACCTTCCTGCGCGCCCCCGAAGGGATGGAGAGCGGGGCAGGAGAAGAGGCGCAAAAGGCGCTGGGAGGCATACGGAAGGTCCTGGAAAGGATGTACTCCTTCGCCCGGGCTGTGCGCGGGGGCAAGATCCGCATGGAGGGGGCCAGGCGCGTGAAGACCGTGGTCAACATCGGCATCGGGGGGTCGGACCTCGGGCCCGAGATGGTGTACGGCGCCCTGCAGTCCCGGACCGACGGCTCGCTCCAGGCGAGGTTCGCCTCGAACGTGGACCCCTCCAGCTTCATCGAGGCCGTCAAGGGCCTAGACCCAGCCTCCACCTTCTTCGTCGTGGCCTCCAAGTCCTTCGGCACCCAGGAGACCCTCTCCAATGCGGAGGAGGCCAAAAGGTGGCTCCTGAAGGGCCTCGGGGAAAGGGGCCTTCTGGACGGGGAAAAGGAGGCAGTCTCCAGGCACTTTGCGGCGGTGTGCAGCGCGGAAAAGGCGGGGAAGGCTGAAGAGTTCGGGGTGAAGCCCGAAAACGTCTTCGAGATGTTCCCCTTCATAGGCGGAAGGTACTCCGTAGACAGCGCCGTGGGCCTCTCCCTGGTGCTTTCTTTGGGGCCCGAGATCTTTGAGAGGTTCCTCGAGGGGCTTAGGGCCATAGACGAGTACTTCTTCTCCACCTGCGCCGAGGAAAACGCGATCATACAGATGGCCATGCTGAACGTCTGGTACGCCGACTTCTTCGGAGCCGAGACGCACGCGGTCCTCCCCTACAACGACTACCTGCGCAAGCTCCCCGACTACCTCCAGCAGCTGACGATGGAATCCAACGGCAAGAGGGTGGACCTTTCCGGGCGCCAGGTGGAGCTTTCTACCGGCGAAATCTACTGGGGAGGGGTGGGGACGAATTCCCAGCACTCCTTCTTCCAGCTCCTCCACCAGGGCACCCACCTCATCCCCGCCGACTTTAGAGCCTTCGCCAACAACTCAAACCCCTTGGACGAGGGGGAGGAAGAGATGCAGGAAAAGCTCATCTCCAACTTCATCGCCCAGACCGCCGCGCTGGCCTTTGGGACGGAGCCCGGTACCCCGGAAGAGAAGAGGTGCCCCGGCAACCGCCCCTCCACCTCCATCTTCGGCCGCACCCTCAGCGCCTATACCCTGGGGGAGATTGTTGCCATGTACGAGCACATAGTGTTTTGCCAGGGGGTCGTGTGGGGGATAAACTCCTTCGACCAGTTCGGGGTGGAGCTGGGAAAGAAGCTCAGCCAAAAGGTGTTCGGGCTCGTGTCCCAGGCGGGTTCGGACCTCTCCGGGGTAGATCCCTCCACGCGCCGCCTCATAGAGTGGTACTGGGAGCACAGGTCCTGATTGAATAGGTTCGGGCGCAATAGTAGAATACGGAATAAAATTATCTGAAATTTCAAGATCGCCCGTTTTTAAGATCTTAATCTGATTTTTTCTTTGGTTGTCTGAGAGGTTCTCAATCCGTGTTTAATGACGATACCGACGCGCTTTCCAAAAAGAAGCTCGTCGAACTGCAAGAAATGGCTAAAAAACTTGGGGTCAAGGGGGTGTCGACGATGAGGAAGCCCGCCCTCGTGGCCGTCCTCTCCCAAGCTCTGGCAAAGGCGCCAAAGCCCGAAGAAGCGCAGTCCCCCCGCGCCGAAGAGGGCCCCTCGTCCCCTTCCGGCAGGGAAGAGCGGCAAGAAGAGGAGCGCAGCTCGGCCTTCAGGGCCGTGATGGAGTCGCTCCCCCCCAGAAAACCGAATTTGCAGAAAGTTAAGGCAGTGGAAGATTCTTATGAGATGAACAGGTACAGACCTGAAGGGGATCGGAGGTACTACGCCAAGAGCCAGGGGTCATACAGGAACTACAAGCCCCAGAGGTACTCGCGCCCTGAAGAGGGGGAGAAGGAAGAAGAGGCCGTCCCCATCTCCGGCATTGTCGACATCCTCGACAGCTACGCCTTCATAAGGACCAGCGGCTACCTTCCCGGGGCATGCGACATCTACATGTCCCTATCCATGGTCAAGCACTACGGCCTGAGGAAGGGGGACGCCGTCACCGGCCTGGTCCAGCCCGAGAGGGCGGACATGCGCGCCGGAAGGGGGAAGAAGTTCATCCCCTTGAAGAGCATTGAGACCATAAACGGCCTGAGCGTGGAAGAGAGCCAGAACCGCCCCAACTTCTCCCAGCTCACCCCCCTCTACCCCGACGAGAGGCTGCGCATGGAGACCGTCCCCTCAAACCTCGAGGGGAGGGTCATAGACCTCGTCTCCCCCGTGGGCAAGGGGCAGAGGGGGCTCATCGTCGCCCCCCCCAAGGCCGGCAAGACCATAATGCTGCAAAGGATCGCAAACGCCATCCACGCCAACAACCCCGAGTGCCACCTCATGGTCGTGCTGATCGACGAGAGGCCCGAGGAAGTCACCGACATGCAGCGCACCGTGAGCGGGGAAATCATCGCCTCCACCTTCGACAAGCCCGCCTCCGACCACACCATGGTGGCGGAGCTGGCGATAGAGAGGGCCAAGAGGCTGGTGGAGCTCGGGGAGGACGTCGTAGTCCTCCTGGACTCCATAACCCGCCTGGCCAGGGCCTACAACCTCTCCATCCCCCTTTCCGGCAAAGTGCTCTCCGGGGGCGTGGACTCCCAGGCGCTTTACCCTCCCAAGAAGTTCTTCGGAGCCGCCAGGAACATAGAAAACGGAGGCTCTCTGACCATAATCGCCACGGCCCTGGTGGAGACGGGCTCGAAAATGGACGAAGTGATTTTCGAAGAGTTCAAAGGCACGGGCAACATGGAGCTGAAGCTCTCCAGGGAGCTGGCAGAAAAGAGGATGTTCCCCGCCATAGACATAAACGCCTCCGGCACCAGGAGGGAAGAGCTTTTGATACCCCCGGCCGACCTGTCCATGATCTACAGGCTCAGGCGCGCCATAGGGGGGATGGACGTGGAGGAGGCCTACCAGACCCTGATACCGCGCCTGCGCCAGACTTCTTCGAACAGGGACTTTTTGAACATCCTCACCAAGTCCGTAAAGGACTAGAACTTTATCTCGGCTCCGGTCTCTTCGTCTCCCGGGGCGAATTCCAGGCTTCCTGCGTGCATGGCAGCCTTCAGATCTTCCGCCGCGATTTTTGCGGCCGCAGCGCCTTTGCCGTAAATCCTTGCGCTCTCGACTTCGGTCTTTAGGGACGCCTTTTTCTCGCTCTTGAGCTTCCTGAGCATCGACAGGCACAGGGCCGCGGCCCTAAACCCTTCCGGGCTCTCCCCGACTTCGAGGGGCTCCGGCCAAGGCGAAAGGTGCACGGACAGCCCCTCGGGGTGCGCCCAGTGCCAGGCTTCCTCGGTTACGAAGGGGAGGAAGGGGGCAAAGAGCGAGAGGATGGCGTCGAGCGCGATCCTGAGGGCGTTCCTCGCGCTCTCATCCCCTCTGTAGGCCCTGTCTTTGACCAGCTCTATGTAGTCGTCGCAAAAGCTCCAGAAGAAGGCCTCTATTTCCTGGAGGGCCGAGGCGTGGTCGAAAGATTCCAGAGCCTCGGTCGCCCGCTTCTCGGCCTCCCCCAGGGCGGAAAGGAGGGAGAGGTCCAAGGGGGAGGTCACGAGGGAGGGATCGC
>JAFYIA010000056.1 GCA_017538865.1 Aeriscardovia sp.
AGGATCGCGGCAAGCAGGGCAAGATTCTGAAGGTCCTGCCCAACGGAAGGCTCGTGGTCGAAGGCGTGCAGATAGTCAAGAAGCACAAGCGCGCCCAGGAGGAAGGCCAGGAAGCCGGGATAGTGTCCCAGGAAGCCAGCATCGACAGGTCCAACGTCATGCTGGTAGACCCCGACAGCGGCAAGCCCACCAGGGTGGGGGTCTCTATCAAGCGCGAAGTGCGCGGCGGAAAGGTGAAGACCACCCGCACCCGCGTCAGCAAGAAGTCAGGTAAGGAGATCAAGGTATGAGTGAAGTGGACCCTGCCGAATTGTTCGCTCGGCCTAGGCTTTACAGGGAATACAAAGACGAAGTGGTCCCGGCTCTCAAGGAGGAGTTCAAGTACTCCAACCCCATGCAGATCCCTTCCATAAAGAAGGTCGTGGTGACCATGGCCCTCGGAGAGGCTGCGAGGGATTCCAAGCTCATTGAGGGCGCCGTCTCCGACCTCACCCTCATAACCGGCCAGAAGCCCGCCATTTCCAAGGCCAGGAAGTCCGTGGCCCAATTCCACCTGCGCAAGGGTCAGACCATAGGCGCCTTCGTCACCCTGCGCAAGGACATGATGTGGGAGTTCTTGGACCGCCTCATCACCCTGGCCATCCCCAGAATCCGCGACTTCAGGGGGCTCAGCCCCAAGCAGTTCGACGGCAGGGGGGATTACAACTTCGGCCTCACGGAGCAGTCCATGTTCCACGAGATCGATCCCGACAACATCGATCACCGCAGAGGAATGGACATAGCGATAGTCACTTCCGCCAGAACCGACGAAGAGGCCCGCTTCATGTTCAGGCGCCTCGGTTTTCCTTTTAAGGAGGAATAAATTGGCGAAAAAATCTCTCATAGCCAAGGCCAAGAGGAAGCCTAAGTTTCCCGTCCAGGCCTATACCCGCTGCCAGATCTGCGGCAGGCCCCATGCGGTCTACCGCGAGTTCGGGCTGTGCAGGATCTGCTTCCGCAACAAGGCCCACGAGGGCCAGCTGCCGGGAGTCATGAAGTCCAGCTGGTGACTTCGGGAACCATTGAAGGTCTATGCAAGTAGAAACCACAACGAGAAAGTTTTAGTTTTATGACAATGACAGATCCAATCGCAGACATGCTGACCAGGATCCGCAACGCCTGCGCAGTGAAGCACGAACAGGTGTCGATCCCCTATTCCAAGTTCAAGGAAGCCATAGCCGAGATCCTGAAGAAGGAAGGCTACATCTCCTCCCTTGAGGTCGAAGGCGAGGGAATTTCCAAGGCCCTGGTCCTCGGCCTCAAGTACACCTCCGCCGGAGAAAGCAGCATAAGGGGCATCAAACGCGTCTCCAAGCCCGGCCTTAGGAAGTACGCCAAGTCGGACAACCTCCCCAAGCCCCTCGGAGGCCTGGGCGTGGCGATAATTTCGACCAGCTCCGGGCTCATGACCCAGAGAGAGTGCCGCAGGCAAGGAATAGGCGGCGAAGTCGTCGCCTACGTGTGGTGAGGGGGCAAAATGGCATCGCATATAGGTAGGCTCCCCATCGCCCTTCCCAAGGGCGTCGAAATTACCGTAGACGGGGACAAGGTCACGGCCAAGGGGCCCAAGGGCTCCCAGGAATGCATCATCCCCGAAGGGATCGAAGTCAAGCAGGGCGAAGGCGTCCTCGAAGTCGTGCCGGAAGATCCGGGCGCCAAAGGCGCGTCCGCGCGCCACGGCCTGGCCCGGGCCCTGGTAGCCTCCATCGTCCAGGGGGTCAGCTCCGGCTTCGACAAGAAGCTTGAGATTATCGGGACCGGCTACAAGGTCACTGCCAAGGGGCCCGATCTCGACTTCGCCCTCGGATACTCCCACGACATCCCCGTCAAAGCTCCTGAAGGCATCACCTTCACCGTGGCCGACGCCACCCATTTGACGGTAAGCGGCATAAACAAGCAGCAGGTCGGGGAAGTTGCGGCCCAGATCCGCAAGCTCCGCCCCCCCGAGCCTTACAAGGGCAAGGGCATCAGATACGCCGGCGAGCACGTTCGCCGCAAGGCCGGAAAGGCTGGAAAGTAAATGTCGGTCAAAGTTCTAGGCAAGGGCGCTTTGGCAGCCCGCCGCCGCAGGCATGTAAGCATCAGGAAGAAGGTTTCAGGCACCCCCGAAAAGCCGCGCCTGGTAGTGACCCGTTCCAACCGCAACATCGTGGCCCAGATGGTCGACGACGTGCACGGAGTGACGGTAGTGAGCGCCTCCACCCTCCAAGCCCCCTTCAAGGACTTCGAGGGCACCAAGGTAGAAGCCGCCAAGAAGGTCGGGCTCATCCTGGCCGGAAAGGCGAAGGAGGCAGGCATCGACACTGCAGTTTTTGACCGCAATGGGTACAAGTACCATGGCCGCGTGGCGGCGCTTGCGGACGGCGCGCGCGAAGGAGGACTGAAGATATGACAGAAGAAGTCAAGGACGAGGCCGAAGAGGTTTCCCCCGCTTCCGCTGCCCAGGAGGAAGAGGCTTCGGACCGCAGGGATGCGGGCCGCCGCCGCAGGCGCAGGAGCGCGCGCAAAGAGCACTCCGAAGCTAAAGACGAGCTCATGAGCAGGGTCGTGTCCATCAACCGCGTCTCCAAGACCCACAAGGGCGGCCGCACCATGAGCTTTGCCGCCCTGGTAGTGGTCGGGGACGGCAAGGGCACCGTCGGCGCCGGAACCGGCAAGAGCAGGGAGGTCCCTGCCGCCATAGCCAAGGCGGAGTCCGAAGCCAAGAAGAACATGATAAGCGTATGCAGGCTCCGCGGCTCCATACCCGAACCCGTGATAGGCCACGATTCTGCGGGCAAGGTCCTCCTCAAGCCCGCCGCCCCCGGCACCGGCGTTATCGCCGGCGGATCCGTCCGCGCCGTTTTGGAGTGCGCCGGAATTTCCGACATCCTGACCAAGTCCATGGGATCTTCCAACCCCATAAACACCGTCAGGGCGACCATCAACGCCCTCGAGCAGCTGGAAGACCCCATTGAAATCGCCAACCGCAGGGGCCTGACCCTCCGCGAAGTAGCTCCGGCCAGCATACTGCACGCCATGCAGGATGAGAGGGATGCCGCCAAGAAGGAAAGCTCCGAATACAAGGGGGGTGAAGCCGAGTGAAGAAGCTGGTTGTCACCCTGACTAAGGGATTTTCCGGCTGCACCAAGCGGCAGAAGGACACCGCCCTCTCTTTGGGGCTCCACCGCATAGGGCAGAGCGTCGAGGTGGATGACACCCCGGTTTACCGCGGGATGCTGAGGATAGTGGCCCATCTCACCCGTGTTGAGGAGAAGTAATGACAGACAAAATCCTGCAGATAAACGATCTTCACCCCGCCCCGGGGGCTAAGAAAGCTCCCCAGCGCGTGGGCAGGGGCGAAGGATCCAAGGGCAAGACTTCGGGGAGGGGCACCAAGGGCACCAAGGCCCGCTACCAGGTCCGCCCCGGATTTGAGGGCGGGGCGCTTCCTCTCTATATGCGCCTCCCCAAGAAGAGGGGGTTCAAGAGCCCCTTCCACAAGGAGTACCTGGCCATCAACCTTTCCACCCTCTCCCGCTTCTTCCCCAAAGGCGGGGACGTGAATGAAGAGGCGCTTGAGGACGCCGGCATCCTGCGCCGGGGACAGGTCCCCAAGATCCTGGCCGAAGGGGAAGCCTCCGCAGCCTTCAACGTGAAAGGCGTCAGGACTTCCGCGGCCGCCGCTGAAAAGATCAAGGCAGCGGGCGGAAGCGTAGAAGCTAAATAATATAAAAACTCTCGTTATAGTTGTATTGCTAACGGGAGTTTTTATGTTTTTGATTCCGGATGACTAGGAGAAAATTTGAGGACGCTGATCCAGGCCTTTCGCACAAAAGAGCTGAGAAATAAGATCCTTTTTACCATAGGCATAATAATCATCTACCGTATTGGCGCCTATATCCCTACGCCGGGAGTGGACTACAGGGTGATCCACGCCTGTCTGGCAAAGACTTCGAGCATCAATTTTGTGAGCCTGATAAACCTGTTTTCGGGCGGCTCCCTTTTGCAGCTTTCCGTCTTCGCCCTCGGGATTATGCCCTACATTACGGCATCCATCGTGGTAGAGCTCTTGAGGGCCGTGATACCGCGCTTTGAAGCCCTGCATAGGGAGGGCCAGGCCGGAGAGGCCAAGCTCACCCAGTACACGAGGTACATGACTATAGGTTTGGCAGTCCTCCAGTCGGCCACCATAATCGTCACGGCCAGGAGCGGTGCGCTGTTCGACTACTCATGCTCTCAGAGCGTAATTCCGAACAGCTCCATATTCTCCCTGATTTTGATGGTGCTGGTGATGACGGGGGGCACTGGCCTGATAATGTGGATGGCCGAGCTCATAACTGAAAAGGGCATAGGCCAGGGTATGAGCGTCCTCATCTTCATCTCCATCTGCGCGGGCTTCCTCCCCAAACTTTGGGACATCGGCCGTTATGACAACTGGCTCAAGTTCTCCATAGTCCTTGCAGTCCTAATCGCGGTCATAATCTTTGTGATCTTTGTCGAGCAGTCCCAGAGGAGGGTGCCCGTCCAGTACACCAGGCGCATGATAGGCCGGAAGATGTACGGGGGGACTTCCACCTACATCCCGCTGAAGATAAACATGTCTGGGGTGATACCGCCCATCTTCGCCTCCTCCATCCTCGCCATACCCACCCTCATAGCCCAGTTCGGCAACACCAAGCAGAGCTGGGTGAAGTGGGTGGATCGGAACCTGGGGGTGACGACGTCGGCGTGGTACATAGTCCTCTATGCATTCATGATCATCTTCTTCACCTTCTTCTACGCCTCCATTACCTTCAACAGCAACGACATCGCCGACGACATGAAGGAGTACGGAGGGTTTATTCCGGGCATCCGGGCAGGGTACGAGACCAGCAGGTACCTTTCGTTTGTCATGGACCGGCTGGATACCGTCGGCTCCATTTACCTGTTGTTTGTGTGCCTGATTCCGACGATGCTCATAAGGGCGCTGGATTTGGGCAGCAGCCTTCCGTTCGGGGGGACCACGATCCTCATTATCGCGGGCGTTGGCCTGGATACGCTTAGGCAGGCCGCGGCACAGGTGCGCCAATTCCAGTACAAGGGCTTTTTGGTTCCAAAGCCCGTCCCCTCCGAGCCGATTCCCGTCGAAAGCGAATGAAAGGAAAAATGAACCTTATAGTCATGGGGCCCCAAGGGGTGGGCAAAGGCGCGCAGTCAGACGACCTGGCCGGGATTTACGGCATCCCCCACATCTCCACCGGGGAAATCTTCCGCAAGAACATAGCCGAAAAGACGGAGCTGGGAAAGAAAGTCTCTTCCTATATCGAGAAGGGGGAGCTGGTTCCCGACGAGGTGACGAGCGCGATGGTGTTTGACCGCCTCAGCCAGCCTGACGCCCGGAAGGGGTGGATCCTGGACGGCTATCCCAGAAATGCCAGGCAGAGCGAAGCCTTGGACGAATGGCTTTCCAAGCACGGCGAAAGGCTCGACGCCGTAATTCTCCTCGAGGCCGACGCCGACACCATCGCCCGCAGGATCCAAAAGCGCATCCGCGAAGAAGGCAGGAGCGATGACAATCCCGACGCGATAGCCGAGAGGCTGGCAATCTACGCCCGTGAGACCAAGCCCCTTATCGACTACTACAGCCAAAAAGGGCTGCTGAGGCGGGTAAATGCCGAGGGGAGCGTCCCCAAAGTGACCGCCGCCATGCGGGAAGCCATAGAAAAGTAAGATTTTTTTGTAGTAGAGTATTCTAGAAGTGTGTGTGCACGTAGGAACTCTTTTCAGAGACTGTGAGGGAATATGTCAAAAGATGGCGTGATAGAAGTCGAAGGGAAAGTCGTGGAGGCGCTGCCCAACGCGATGTTTCGAGTCGAGCTTGAAAACAAGCACGTAGTGCTCGCCACCATCTCAGGCAAAGTCAGGAAGAACTACATCCGCATTCTCCCCCAGGACAGGGTCGTAATCGAAATGAGCCCCTATGATCTGACCCGCGGCCGCATCACTTATCGCTACAAGTAAGGGTAAACCCATGAAAGTCAAACCAAGTGTCAAACGAATTTGCAGCCACTGCCGCATAATTCGCCGCCATGGAATAGTCATGGTGATTTGTACCAATCCCCGCCACAAGCAGAGGCAGGGATAGTCCTTTCGCATTTTGCGAAAATAAGGCATCAACCGCTTAAAGGTCCTTCCTTTTCGTACCTCAGGCACGGAGGCTTGAGCCGCCCAAAAGGGCGGAAGGTTGGTGCATGACCTCCGTCATACAGGAAAGACAACGAAATGGCACGTCTTGCCGGAGTTGATATCCCCAACGGAAAAAGGATCGAGATAGCCCTCACCTATATTTACGGCATAGGGCGCACCCGCGCCAAGGAGACCCTGGAGGCTACAGGGGTGAATCCCGACACCCGGGTGAAAGATCTTACCGAGGATCAGCTGATCACGCTGCGTGATTACTTAGAGAACCATTACAAGATAGAAGGGGATCTTCGCCGAGAGGTAGAAGCGGACATACGCCGCAAGATCCAAATCAATTGCTACCAGGGCCTTCGCTGGAGGCACCACCTCCCCGTGCGCGGCCAGCGCACCAAGACCAACGCGCGCACCCGCAAGGGCGTCAGGCACACTGTGGCTGGCAAGAAGAAAGCCACAAAGTAATTTTTAGCGATTGAGGAATGAGGATTCATGGCTACTTCTAAACAATCTGTGCACAAGACCAAGC
>JAFYIA010000005.1 GCA_017538865.1 Aeriscardovia sp.
CAACTACGCGGGGTGGTCTATGACGGGTTCGTATAATAAGAAAACCGGAGAGCACTTCGTCATCCCCTGGATATTCAACGGCACGCAGCTGAATATGGATCAGTTTTCTAAAAACAAGTCGTACTTCGCGACTTTCCAGGCCGAATTGGACGAGGCGGAAAACAACTGGTCGGACGCCCTCTCCAGCATCAAGCAGGCTGTGAACCTCGCCCCGAACAACGTGGCTGCCTGGAAAACCTACATAGACATTTCCAACCACATGAACCTCGGATCCGGGCTCAAAGAGCAAATTCAGAACAATTTCGAGGCCCAGGCCAAGGCCGCCACCCAGTCCTTCGGCAGCGGGTTCACCTACGAGGTCATAATTTCCACCCTAAGCTCTGAAGTGAAGTAAGGGCGCCTCCCGCACTTCTCAAGACATTTTTCTTCTGTGCCTGGCATTCACAAAGGTCCATGGAAATTGGATCCGCCTGCTTTGCCGCCCAAACCCCTGAAAGCTGCGAAAAATGCGCCAGCCTCAGCCTCTCCAATTTAAATGCATGTAGGGAAGCTGCCTTTTATAAAAGGCAAAGCAAAAAGCCAGAAGCAAGGGGGCATACCCCGTCAGGCGAAGCGGCGAACGGGAGACGGCGGAAGCTGCAGCCTACGGCCTCATCGTAGAGGGGGAGGAGCCAATTCTAGGCGGCTGAAGACAAGGCCGATGCCCCATACTCTGCGTTCGGCTTCATAGTTCCCATTTGGGATAAATGGGCGCCTAGGCTCTTGCCCAAGAGGAGCGGCCTTTGCCGCCTTCATTGCGGGCGCGGCGCCGATCCATGCAGCCGCCAAAGAAAGGCCGGCGCCGCTGCCTCAAGGAATGCTATGAGCTTCCTGCGCAACTTTCTTCCCCTCCTTTATAGAATGTTTACTACTCTGGGACTGACTTCAGATGATAAAGATGACCCCCGCTGGAAGTCGAACAGAATTTGCAGGCTAATCTACACTACCTCACAGCATGACAGAGGGTATGCAGAGCCTTTAGATAGCACGGCTGAGTTTGAGGCTTTTATAGGCATGCAGATTGATAAGTATAAGGATTCCGATCCCGACTTATGGTTAAAACTCATGGAAAAGAGAAGGCACTATTTTCCGTCTTCTATGCTTTCTCCCAAAGGCTTGATTCTCAGGCATGCAAATGAGGCACAGTACTTGGATGGCCGCATGCTCTACAAAGAGGGGATTACTGGAGAGGTAAGGCCAAGTTTTGAGCCAATTAAGAGCGGGGAGTTTTATACGGAGATATTTCCTTTTGAGTACAAAACCCAAAAACCCTTAGAGGGAAGCCCTATTTGGGAGTACCTTACTTCCTGGCTGCCTAAACGTGCGGGGCAAAAAGGGAAGGTGAGTGTAGAACTGTTGCTTTTGGCAGATTTTTTCAGATCTGCTGTGGGGGGGATTTTGGGAAATGAGCAAGCCCTGATATTTGACTCTCCCGCTTCCTATGGCAAATCTACTTTTGTAGGGCTTCAAAGTGCGGCTCTGAAGAAAAAGGCTGTAAAAAAGTTTCCGGACTCCCTTTTGACTGGACAGTCTTCGCGTTTTGCATGGCTAGGTTGCGTAGATTCTTACATCGGCTATTTCATGGATCCCCCTGTGGGGAGGGTGTTGGACAACATTCAACTAAAACAGGTTATTAGCAGTGACTCAAAGAGTGTAGAAATAAAGGGAGGCGCTGCATGGGATCAAGAGACTTTTTATCGAACTGAAATCTTTACAAATGACATGCCCCGCCTCAAGGACCCTACGGATGACGGGGTTAGAAGACGCCTTAGAATGATAAAGCTCTGGAGGAAGTTCACGGGCGAAAGAGGTCTTCCTTCTAGAGAAATGATCGAGGGCTTTAGAGAATTTATCTGCGCCTGCGCTAGGCTCCCCAAACTTCCAGACGAAGTGTGGCAGGAATACCCGGCTCTTAAGGACTGGTTAAGCGAAAGCTGTGAATCTGACCTGTTCAACGAGGTTTTGATAAAGGACCCAAACTCCAGGGACTTTGTGAAAGTATCGGAACTGAAGGCAGTGCTCAGGGCTGCGGGAAACCCCCTAACCAGAATGCCGAGTGGAGACTTTGAAAAACTTTTGCATGCAGCCGGCTTCAGAACTCCCAGGAGGGCCTGCGGAAAGGTAATTCCACATTGTAAATTCAATGAGGAAAGTACGGAGTGGAAGACCTACAAAGGGCTGTACGTAAACGAGTCTCATGTTGATTATGGCTCTGAGGAAAATGATGACGAGAAGGCAAAGTGGCAGTCTTATTTCGATAAGATTAATCGCCTGCTTGAAAGTCTTCCAACCCCTTTCGATTCGGCTCCCGAATATGTAGAATCTGAGGCCTTTAAGTCCCAATCGGAAAACTCTATGGAGGAGTCTGCAGAGGCGGATGTAAACAATGAAGAAGAATGGAGCGATGATGAGTGGGACTATTACAACGGCAAAATTGAGCCCTTGCCCATCCAAGATCGCAGTTCCGACACTTTAGATAGCTTCCAGGCCGACGCATGCACCGCTTTTAGTCCGATCCCTATTGAGCAAAGGGAGTGTGTCTCTGAGGCACCTTTAGAGGAGCAAAGCACTGAAGTCGAGCCCATTTATGTTGGGGACATAAAGCCATGGAGAAAGCTTGAAAATCTCAGAAGGCTGTACTTAAAAGGCGAATAGAGAAAATTGCAGATTTCCAAATTGTGATATAACGAAGGCATGGAGAACTTTAACAAAAAGGAAAAGCCTGTACTAAAAGCCTTATATTTAGTTATAGCGCTTGAAATTACTTTTCTTATTGTAGCTTTAATATCTTTCTTTATTAAAGCAGATGTCTTAACAAGAAGTTTTGCATGGAACGCTACACAAGCTTGGGTATCCATAGATGTATTTTGCATATGCACTCTAATATTCGCTGCTGTAGAAGCTGGATTAATGGTAAATGGAAAGCGGCCTTTATTCTTCAGTAAAGCTGCTTGGACTAGATCTGGAAATAAGTGGCAAAATTATGGCCTAGCTTTCATTTGGGCATATGCGTTCCAAATTGCAGCAGTTACGATATGCAATTTTTCATACGCCATGGGAAAGTGGAGCACTATAATCCCCGCCATAGTTACTGCAGTACTTGAGGTGTGCGTAGTAACCCTTATAAGATTTGGGAAGCGAAAGATGGGCATTCGTTCTAAACTGCGTTTCGCCCGCTATTAATTTAACAGGAAATGAGGGCCTAAGCCCTTTATATTCGAACGTTCTCATTCGTCTGCTGCGTTGCAACAAAAGGTTAATCAAAATTCGCTCGAATAGTGCACTAATCCAGTAGAAAAGAACTATTGACAAACTTAAATCTTATTGAAAAGCAGGGGACTACACATATTCTCGGAGAGAGGTGCTGTAGGTTAGTTTTAATAAGCCCCTAATCCTACCCCCAAAAGCCGGGATAATGAGGAATTCCATAGTTTCGGTTTGGCCCCATTTTCAGAGAGGCTGGGGGAATGGGAAATGGGAACCAGCTTGCTTCTGGCCTTAAGATCCCCACCTCGAATAAAATCAAGCGGGTTACGCGCGAGCAGCCCCCTTTTCAAGCATCGCAGCCATACCGGGCCCCATTTCGATTCCTGTAAATGCCCTTCGCCTTCGCATCATTTCAGGGGGGCAGACCCTTTCCCGCTGGCGAAGGAAGGAATATATTCCCTTCTTTCCATGCCCGCATTTACTTCGGACTTAAAAGCGGTAAAGCCGGGAAGTGCAAGGGGAAGATGGAAAAAAGGGATCGCAACCTGGACGCAAAAATTAAATCGGGTGGGGAATACGGGCAAAACAAGGGGATCTTGACTTCCCGGCCTGTGTGGCGGCTTGCAAAACCGGCAAGCCGGAGCGCGCAAATTCCTCAGGCCTACCGGCTCAGCACTCGGGAACGGCCACGCTCACGGCGAGGCCCCCTTTTGAAGTCTCCCTATATTCGGAGCGCATATCGTCTCCGGTCCTTTTCATAGTGGCCAAGGCGGTGTCCAAAGACACTATGTGGTCTTCAGGCCCTATCATCGCGAGCCTCGCCGCGTTTATCGCGGTGTTGGCCGCTATGGCGTTCCTTTCTATGCAGGGGATTTGGACGAGCCCTGCCACGGGGTCGCAGGTGAGTCCGAGGTTGTGCTCTATCCCGATTTCGGCCGCCTTTTCAATTTGGCGGGGAGTCCCCCCGAAGACTGCGCACAGGCCGGCTGCAGCCATTGAGCAGGCGCTTCCCACTTCGGCCTGGCACCCGCCTTCGGCTCCCGAGATGCTGGCGAGCTTCTTGCAAAGGTAGCCTACGGCAAACGAGGTGAGGAAGAAAGTTTTGACCTTTTCCCAGTCCCCATCCAGAAAGGCGTACATGTAGTGCAGGACGGCGGGGATGATTCCGGCCGAGCCGTTGGTGGGAGCCGTAATTATCCTTCCCCCGTCTGCATTCTCTTCGTTTACGGCCATAGCGAAAACTTCCACCCATTCGCTGGCCGCGGTGTTACCCCCCACCGTGGCTTTGAGGGACTTCAGATCCTCGGGATCCAAAGTGAAAGGATCCTTCAGCCCCTTCAACAGCTGCCTGGCGGCCTGCGGCGCCCTGCGGGGGACGCGCAGGACCCCGGGGAGCTCCTTTGCAGTAGAGTGGATGCCGTCTGAAACGCAGGTGAGCATAGTGCGCCAGACGCCCTCCAATTTGGCCTCTATCTCTCCTGCGGGACGCGCCGCCATCTCATTTTCCAGCACAATCTCCGCTATACTCTTGCCTTCCCTTTTGACTATCTTTTGGAGTTCTTCCATAGTCGAGAACTCAAAGGGGCACGAGAAGGCGACGTTTCCGGTGGGCAGGTCCCCTATGGCCCCCTGGGATTCCTCTTCGGGCTCGGTCTTGCGGAAGCCGTCCCCGCGGGCGCGAGAGCCTTCCAGGACCTGCTTTGCCGTTATTATGCTCACCCCATCCGCCTCGGGGTGGGTAATGCCGCTCTTTTCGAGCTGTTCCTCGGTGGCTATAAAGCCCCCGCCCACCGAGTAGATGATAAGGTGGGCGATCCTGCGCCCCTCCTTGTCGAAGGCCTCATAGAAGAGGGCGTTAGGATGCAGATCCAGGCGCTGATCAAAGTTGAACTCTATGTCCCCTTCTTCAAAGCGTATGGGCCTCACCCCCCCGAGCATGAGGGTGCGGGTTTCCTGCCCCTTTTTCAGGCCGCTCCTCACTTCTTCTACGTCGCAGGTCTCCGCCCTGCATCCCTGCAGGCCGGCGAACAGGGCCCGATCGGTGCCGTGCCCCTTGCCCGTGAGGGCCAGGGATCCAAAGAGGGTGACGTGAATCCTCTCGGTCTTTTCGAAATTGCCCGTCTTCTCCAATAGATCCAGGAAGATGAGGGAAGCGTTCATGGGCCCTAAAGTGTGGGAGGAAGAGGGCCCTATGCCGACTTTATAAATATCGAAAATGCTTAGCATACTTCCAATTTTATGGAGTTTTGGAAGCGCGGGCATAAAAAAAGTGCACTAGGCAGGATTCGAACCTGTAACCTTCTGATCCGTAGTCAGATGCTCTAATCCGTTGGGCTACTAGTGCATTAGGTGTAAACCTAGTTCATAGGATACACTGCATTTCAAATTTTTGCAACTAGAAAGATGCCAGATCCAAAGGCATGGAAGAATCTATGGAAGCGTCCATCGGGCTGGGCTCGGCCCCGGACTCCAAGAGGTCTAGGCCCAAAAGGGAGACCATGGCCCCGTTGTCCGTACACAGCCCCATGGAAGGAATCCTAAGCTCTATGCCGGCTTCCGCCGCCTTGGCCCGGAGTTTTTCGCGCAGCTGGGAATTTGCGCTAAATCCCCCGCCTACCACCAGCACTTTGGATCCGAAGGAGAGGCAGGCAGCTACGGCCTTCCAGCTCAGCACTTCCGACACGCTCTCCGCCAGGGAGGCGCAAATGTCTTCGACGGGAAGGGGCCTGCCCTCATCCCTCATCTTTTCCACCGTCCTTGCCACGCTCGTCTTCACTCCTGAAAAGCTGAAGTCGAAGAGCCGGTCCTTTTGCCCCCGGAGCCCCTGGGGCACCTTTATGGCAAAAGGGTCTCCTTTTTTGGCCAAAGCGTCTATGGCCGCGCCTGCGGGATATGGGAGCCCTAGGAGGCGCCCCACTTTGTCGAAGCACTCTCCGGCCGCGTCGTCCAAGGTGGAGCCGGCGACGCGGATCTCGCCCGGGAACTTTTCAAGCTCGAACAGGGTGGTGTGGCCGCCGGAGACCACGAGCCCCACGGATCCTTCCGGGATAGGCCCGAACTCGCCTTCGGAAGCTGCGAGGTGCGCCACCACGTGGTTTATGGCAAAGAGGGGCTTTCCGGAACCCAGGGCGATCCCCTTGGCTCCGCTCGTCCCTACGGCAAGGCACCCCGCCAGGCCCGGCCCTGCAGACACTGCCACGGCGTCAAGGTCCTCAAGAAAAATCCCAGCGGACGAGAGGGCCTTTTCCACGAGGGGGGCGAAGGCCTCGAGGTGCGCCCTAGACGCGATCTCGGGGATGACCCCCCCGTATCTCGCGTGGAAGTCCATGGAAGAGGCCACGGCGTTGGAGAGGATTTTTCGCTTTCCCCTCTCCCCTTCCGATACCGCGGCCGCCGTCTCGTCGCAGCTCGACTCTATTCCCAAAACTCTCAAAACCATGCTTCAGTCCAAATCTTTTTCCATTATGAAAGCGTCGGAGGAGGGGTAGTACCCTCTTACTCGTCCCTTCGCTCTAAAGCCGAATTTTTCGTAGAGCGCCAGGGCCGGGGCATTGGAGCAGGACGCCTCCAAAACGCATCTCCCCTTCTCGAGCTTCCGGGCAGAGGAGAGGAGGGAGAAGAGGAGGGAGGAGCCCACGCCCTGCCCTTGGGAGCGGGGCTCCACGTCGATGGAAAGGATGTGGGCGCGCGCCCCGCGGACGTCCATTGCGGCCCATCCCAGCCGCTCACCCTTTTCGGCCACTATAAACCTTCTGCCGGGGAGGAAAGCTTCCCGCATTTCCTCTTCCCCCCAAGCCGCGTCCGGAAAGAGGAGTGCGTCCAACTCACAGGCCCAAGCCACGTCCCGCTCCTCCATCTTCCTGATCAATGCAGGCTCCAAAGGAGGTTCTCGGCCGAGATCTTGGGGGAAGCCTCCCCCTCCTTTCCAAAGAGCGGGACGGCATCCGCATCCCTGAGGTATGCGGGCCTGGGGGGCAACGGCCTTTCTTGCACGCTCTCGTGCATGCTTTCGAGCCACCGGGGGGAGCCTGCCGGGC
>JAFYIA010000006.1 GCA_017538865.1 Aeriscardovia sp.
GCAAAGCGGATGCTCATGCCCTTTTTGGAGATGAAGATGAGGTCGTCGTCCCCGTTGCAAAGGCCTGCCCCTATCACTTCGTCCCCGGGGGCCAGGGAGATGGCTATAAGGCCACGCCTGCGCCCGTTGGCGTAACTGGAGAGGGCCGTCTTTTTGACTTTCCCGCTCTTTGTGGCCAGAACCAGGAAGGAGGCCTCGTCGAAGTTGGAGATGGAGAGCATCTGCTCCACTTTCTCCCCGGGCTCGAGCTGCAGGACGTTTGCTATGTGCTGGCCTTTGGAGTCCCTCTTGGACTCCGGAACTTCGAACCCCTTTATCTTGTAGAGGCGCCCGAGGTTGGTGAAGAAGAGGAGCCAGTCGTGGTTGGAAGCGGAAATGAAGTGATCCACGAGGTCCCCTTCGGCCAGGGAGGCCCCTTTGATCCCCTTGCCCCCGCGGTGCTGGGACTTGTACTCGTCTTTGGAGGTGGCCTTTATATAGCCGGAGCGGGTCAAAGAATAGACCATGGACTTCTCTTCTATCAGGTCCTCGTCTTCCACCTTGGAGGAGTCTCGGACTATCTGGGTCCTCCTGTCGTCTCCGAACTTGTCGACAATCTCCCCCAGCTCCTTTTCGAGGATCTCGACCCTCTTTTGCGGATCGGAGAGAATGGCGTCGCACTCTTCGATTTCGGCCGTGAGCCTGTCGTGGTCGCTTACAATCTTCTCCCTCTCCAGGGAGGCGAGCTGGCGAAGCTGCATGGAGAGGATCCCGTCGGCCTGGCCGTCGTCTATGGAGAGCATCGCCTTGAGCCGTTCCCTGGCCTCCTCCGCGTTGCGGCTCTCTTTCAACGCCCCCACGACTTCGTCCACCTTGGAGACCACTTTCACCAGGGCCAGGAGGAGGTGCTCCTTCTTTTGGGTCTCCTTCTTCGTGTAGGCGGTCCTCCTGCGGATGACCTCCATCTGGTGGTCTATCCAGAGGGTGACGAAGCGGTCCAGAGAGAGGGTCCTGGGGACTCCGTCCACCAGGGCCAGCATATTGGCCCCGAAGGTCGTCTGGAGCTGGGTGTGCTTGAAGAGATTGTTCAAGACTACCTTGGGGACGGCGTCCCTCTTGAGGGTGAGGACGATCTTGAGGCCTTCCTTGCTGTTGGTGGACTCCTCCATGTCCGCTATGCCCTTTATAGTTCCAGCCTTTATGAGGTCGACTATGGAGGCCATGAGTCTGTCGGGGTTCACCTGGTAGGGGAGCTCCGTTATTACAAGGCAGGTCCTCTTGTCTATCTCCTCAATCCTGACCTTGGCGCGCATGACTATGGCGCCCCGGCCCGTACGGTAGGCTTCCTCTATCCCCTTCCTGCCCAAAATCTCGGCCCCGGTGGGGAAGTCCGGGCCCTGGATGATGGAGATTAGGGCGTCCAGGATCTCGTCCTTGGAGGCTCCGGGGTGGTCCAGCACCCAGCGTATGCCCGCCGCCACCTCGCGCAGGTTGTGGGTGGGGATGTTCGTAGCCATGCCCACCGCTATGCCTGCCGAGCCGTTCACCAGGAGGTTGGGGAAGCGCGCGGGGAGGACCGTGGGCTCCTGCTGCTGGCCGTCGTAGTTGGGGACGAAGTCGACGGAGTCCTTGTCGATGTCCCTGACCATCTCCAAAGAGAGCTGGTTCATGCAGCACTCGGTGTACCTCATGGCGGCGGGGGAGGGGTCGGAGGGCGATCCGAAGTTCCCGTGGCTGAAGACCAAAGGGTAGCGCATGGCCCAGGGCTGGGCCAGCCTCACCAGGGCGTCGTAGATGGAGGCGTCGCCGTGGGGGTGGTAGTTGCCCATGACTTCCCCCACGATCCTCGCGGACTTGGTCGGGCCCTTGTTGGGCTTGTACCCCCCTTCGAGCATGCCGTAGATGATGCGCCTGTGGACGGGCTTGAGGCCGTCCCTCACGTCCGGCAGGGCCCTGTCGACGATCACCGAGATCGCGTAGGCCAGGTAGGACTCCCTCATCTCTCGGCTGATGTTCACCGGGTTTATGCGGCCCTCTCCGTCCTCTTCCTGCATCTGTTCAAACAAATCGCTGTCCATGACTCCCCTTACGCGTCTATGAATTTGACGCTCTTGGCTTCCGCCTCAATGAACTCTCTCCTGGGCTCGACCGCCTCCCCCATGAGCATGGCGAAGGTGGCGTCCGCAAATTCGGCGTCCCCCATGCACACTTTCTTGAGGAGCCTCTTGGAGGGATCCATGGTGGTCTCCCAGAGCTCCTGGGCGTCCATCTCCCCCAGGCCCTTGTAGCGCTGTATCGCGTTCTCGCTGCGCAGCTTCCTTCCCTCTTCCTGGCCCTCTTTTATCCTTTGGTCCCTCTGGGCGTCGGAAAAGGCGAAGCTGTCGGGGCCCTTGGTCCAGCGGATCCTGTAGAGGGGGGGCATGGCTATGTAGACGTAGCCCGCCTCGATGAGGGGGCGCATGTAGCGGAAGAACAGGGTCAAAAGCAGGGTGGCTATGTGCGCCCCGTCCACGTCGGCGTCGGCCATGACTATCACCTTGTGGTACCTGGCCTTGGAGACGTCGAAGGAGGGTCCGCTCCCGGCGCCGATGCTGGCTATCAGGGTCTCTATGGTCTCGCTTCTGACCATTTTCTCCGTCGTAGCCTTCTCGGTGTTCAAGATCTTGCCCCTCAAAGGCAAAATGGCCTGGAACTTCTGATCCCTTCCCGACACGGCGCTGCCCCCGGCGGAGTTGCCTTCCACTATGAACAGCTCGCAAAGATCCGGGTTCTTGTACGCGCAGTCTTTGAGCTTGTCCGGGGTGGTGGCGGACTCCAGAAGGGACTTCTTGCGGCTGGCCTCCCTGGCCTTGCGGGCTGCAATCCTCGCCTTGTAGGCGTCGGCCGCCTTCCCCACGATGAGCTTGCCCGCGGCCGGGTGGGAATCGAGCCAGGCGTAGAACTTGTCGTTTACGACCTTCTGCACGAAGGCCTTGGCCTCGGAGTTTCCGAGCTTGCCCTTGGTCTGCCCTTCGAACTGGGGGTTGACGAGCTTTACCGAAACCACGGCCACGAGGCCCTCCCTCACGTCTTCCCCGGAGAGGTTCTCGTCTGCGGCCTTCAAAAGGCCCTTGTCTCTGGCGTAGCGGTTGAGGGTGGAAGTGATCGCGGCCTTGAAGCCCTCCTCGTGGGTCCCCCCGTCCACGGTCTCGATGGTGTTGGCGAAGGTCTTCAGGACGGTTCCGTACTTGCCCGTCCAGGTCAGGGCGATGTCGAGGGAAATCCCCAGGGGCTTGTCTTCCGCCTTGAGGGCTATCACGTCCGGGAAGAGCGGGGGCATGGAGTCCGAGTCGCAAAGGTGAGCAACGTAGTCCGAGAGGCCGCCTTCGTAGAGGAAGGAGGCTTCTTGCGCGCCACCCTCCTCCCTTTCGTCCTTGAGGCTTATGGAGAGGCCCGGGTTCAGGAACGCCGTCTGCTGGAGGCGCTGGCGGATGATGTCAAAGCTGTAGTCGGTAGTCTCTTTGAAGATCTTGGGATCGGCGTAGAAGGTTACCCGGGTGCCGGTCTCCCCCTCCGGGACTTCTTTCACCTTCTTCAGGGGCTCCAAAGGCTTGTGGTCGATGTAGGTCTGCTCCCAGAGCCACCCTCCCCTCTCGACTTCGACCTCCATCTTCGTGGAGAGGGCGTTTACGACCGAAATGCCCACGCCGTGCAGGCCTCCGGACACGGAATACCCTCCGCCGCCGAACTTGCCTCCGGCGTTGAGCTTGGTCATTACGACTTCTACCCCGCTCTTACCCTCTCCAGGGACGATGTCGACAGGGATCCCCCTCCCGTCGTCTGTCACCCTTATCCCGTTTTCGGGAAGGATCTCGACCTCGATCTTGGTGGCGTAGCCCGCCAGGGCCTCATCTACGGAGTTGTCGACTATCTCGTAGACCAGGTGGTGCAGCCCCCTGGAATTTGTGGAGCCTATATACATCCCCGGGCGCGTCCTGACGTGCTCGAGGCCTTCGAGGACCTTGAGATCCGAAGCGTTGTACTGCGAAGGCCGGGAAGCCCCTCCCGCGCCCTCGGGCTGCCTTAGATTGCTGTCTTGTTCGCTAGAGTCCACTGTGATGCCCCTTTTCGATCCGGCCCTCCGGGATTGAAGGCTTAAATCCCCTCTCAGAGGGCCTTTGCTCATTCCAGGATAAAATACGCGCAGGACACGCTTTAAGCCCGAATCAGGCCGATTTTTTAACGTTTTAAACTATTTTTACCCTAACCCTGGCCCCGCCTATATGCTCGTTCAGCGCTTTTTCGATTTCCGCTTCGTCGAACCTCCTCCTTTTGGCCCTGAGGCCGGAGCGGGCCTCGAGCACAACTACGTCCCCTTCGAGCTTGGAAAAGGCGTAGGCCCTGCTCAAAGCCGGAAAAAGGCCGTCCCACTCCGAGAAGAACCCTGTCACTTTCCCCGCCCTGGCCAAGGCGCCCCCGAGCAGGGACGAGGCCCGCACCGCCTCGCGCCCGGGGGAGCCGAAGGCTTCGGCGCTCCGCTCCGACTTTTCCGCCCGGGCCTCGAAGGATCCCGGCAGGGAGGGGAGGTACAGGGCGCCTATGAAGGAGACGATCTCCTCCCCGCGGCCGGGAAGGCAGGAAAAAGGCTTTTCACCTGAGGGATTCGATTGGGATTCCATGCCACCCTTCCTCGGTAGGGACGTCCTCCCTGCTGGTGGAGGTTATGAAGGCCTGGGTCCCTTCAGGCAGGGAAGAGAGGATGCGCCCCCTCTTTTCGGGGTCCAGCTGCGCGAAGACGTCGTCCAGGATGAGGACGGGGCCGAGCGGGGCGAGGATGCGGAACTGGGCCATGCGCAGGGAGAGGGCCGCCATCCAGGACTGGCCGCCGCTGGCCACTTCCGCCAGGGGGAAGCCTTCCAGGGACAGCGCCAAGTCGTCCCTCTGCGGCCCCAGAAGCGGGAACCCCGCCGCGATCTCGGCGGAAATCCTCTCTTCCAAGTGCCGGCCGACTTTTTCAAGCCCCCCTTCCTCCAGCGCCTCCTCGAACGAGGGGGCGTAGGAGAGCGAAGCCTCGAGGCCGGAAAACTCCGCATAAGCCTTGCGGAAGGCGGAGGCTATCTGCGAGGCGGCCCTGGCCCTGTACTCCGTAATCGATGCCGACAGCCCTGCAAATTGGGAGTTGAACGCCTCCAGGGCAGAGAGGAGCTGGCGCCTGGAGGGGCCGGCGTCCTCCCTGATTTTTTTCAGGAGGCTGGATTTTTGCGCCAGGACCCTTGAAAACCCGCGCTTTTCCTCCCTGTAGGGGGGGAACATCTGCGAGCACGCCTCGTCCAAAAGGCCTCGGCGGCGCTCCGGGGAGGAGCAGAGCAGGAGGTCTTGGGGCCCGAAGGACGAGGCGGCCAGGGGCCGGATTTTGGAAAAGCCCTTCCATGCCCCCCCGTCTTCCCGGGCATAGAGCCTCCCCGCCTTGATCGCGGCTTCAAGCACCCTCTCCCCGGCGGGGCCTTCGGATATTTTCGCCTTGACGTCGGCTTCCCGCGCCCCGTGGCGGACCTGCAGGGAGAGCCGCGCGCGGGGGGAGGAGCCGGAAGAGAGGAGGCCTACGGCCTCGGCTATGTTCGTCTTTCCGCTCCCGTTGGGGCCGTATATCACGTTCACCCCCGGGGAAGGATCCAAGAGGAGGCCCTTCCAGTTCCTGTAGTCCCTCAGGGCCAGCCTCTCGATTTTCATTAGAGGGTGATGGGGGTGATGAGGTACCTGTAGGAGAGGTCCGGCTGGCCGTCGCGCCCTTCCTGGCCGTCAAACTCCACTATCCTGAGGTCTTCGTTCGTCCTCATGCGTATGCAGGAGAAGCGGATGAGGGAGAGCCCTTCCATGAGGGGGGCGGGGCCGAAGTCCAGCTCCACGGCCCTGCCGATGAGGGCCGCGCCCATAGTCTCGCTGGCCGCGGCCTTGGCGTTCTTGGCGCTTATGACGCACTTGGCGGGGGAGACGTCCACGTGCACGGCTTCATCGCCTTCCGTCACCGACGCCACCCTCCTGAAGACGGAGAGGAACTCGTCTCTATCCAAGATTATGTTCACGTCGTACTCGTCTTTGAAGAGCCTCTCGGTTTGCGGGAACGCGGAGGGATCGGTCAGCTGCACGGTCTTCACCTTTCCGGCGCTTTCGAAAGACATGATCGAAGGATCTTCGGGGTTGAACCCGATCCGGACGGATTCGCTTTCGGGCAGGGACTTGAAAGAGTTGGAAATGGATTTCAGGGCGGCGGCCTCCACGAGAACGCTCCCCCTGTAGTCCCCGAAGGGGGTCCATCCGACCGCGCACCTGGCCATGCGGTACCTGTTGGTGGCAGTGAAGACGATTTCGGATTCTTTGAACTCCATCTTTACGCTGCTGAACTCGGGGCCGCTGTCGGCGCCCTTGCCGGCGGCGAAGACCGACCTCTGTACGGCGGAGGCGAGGTCCGAGGGGGAGATCGAGCCCTGAATGCCCAGGCGCCTGGCCTCCTCCCCCTCTGGGAAGGCGGGAATCTCGTCTGCAGGGCCGGAGGTCAGCAGGAGCGGGGGAAACTCCACTTCCCCTTCCACCTCGGTGAGCTGGAGGCGGAAGCCTCCCGCGGATATGTGCACGGCGTTGCCTTCGGTCTCTACGGAGCAGTATTCGGAGGAAAGCGCCTGAATGCCCTTGAAAGCGAGCTCCGCCCAAACGATCGCGCTGCCTTCTTCGTCAATTCTGGCCTCTATGTGGTAGGAGGCGGCCCTGTCGCGGCCCACGGCCTTCACTTTGAGTTCATTCCCCCCGGTTTCAAGCTTTATCTTCCCCTCGTCTTTGGGAATCTGCGCCAGAGCTTCCCTGGCCCACGCGATCGCGTCCTTCAGATCGGCGGTCCCTACCCTCAACTGCATCGCTCTTCCTCTCCCCGGCGCCGAAATGCGCCGGAACTCAATGGCTACAGTATGAAGATTCTATTTCCTTTTCCTTCCGGAAAAGCGAAAACATTTTTGCGCCTTTCCAGGCTTGCTCTCCCCTTTCTGCTGTTCTAAAAGCGCTTTTTCAAAGGCGCCGCAGGCCGATCCCATATGCGGCCGGGCGATTTTTAGAGCCGCTTCCTTCTTTTTCCGGGCCTCTTTCTCTAGGTAATTTTCGGGCCTTTTCTTCCCTTCCTCCGAATTTGCCCCTGCATTCTCAGGGTTCCGGCTTTCAGGTGCCCTTGTGGAAAACTGCAGGATTTGGTTTGCCCACAGCTTAAAATGTGCTCATCCCTACTACTACATCATTTAGTAAAACATTTATATATGTAGTAGTAGTAGGGGCGGTGGATATGTGGATAACTCGACCCTCCCGCCTACTCTCCGTAGGGGCGATCGAGGATCAAATTTTGTGGATAACTTGTGGATAACTTGTGGATAACTTTTTGAAAAGGCCGAGTTATCCACAAAAAATCCGATTGTGGATAACTTTTGACCACTTATCCACAAGTTATCAACCGAGTTATCCACAAAAAAACGCCACTTATCCACAAAAAAACGCCACTTATCCACATTGCAAAATCCGGCTGATTTTGCGGATTTTGCGGATAAGCGGGCAAATGCGCCCCGAAGAAGCGGCTATCTCCGCAGGCGGGGGCCGGCACAGGGGCGTCAGATCTGCCGGCGGAGCCTGGCCGTGATTGCCGAGACCTGGTCGTAGACCATCCTCTTTTCGGTTATTTCTTCGCTTATCTTCTGGCAGGCATGGATGACCGTGGTGTGATCCCTCCCCCCGAAGGCCTGGCCTATGTTGGCCAAGGGGAGCCCCGTCATCTCCCTGCAGATGTACATCGCTATCTGCCTGGCCGAAGCCACCTCCTTCATCCTCTTGGAGGAGAGGAGGTCTGCGGGGGCCAGACGGAAGTAGGAGGCGACCGCGGCTATGATTTCCCGGGGGCCTACCTGCACCTCGCCGGTGAAGTAGTCCTGAAGGGCCTGTCCTGCGAGGCGCACCGTGGCGCTCTGATGGCTCAGGTTCGTGAGGGCTATCACCCTCAGCAGCGCCCCCTCGAGCTCTCGGATGTTGTCTGTGACCTGGTCCGCTATGAAGTCTATGACGGAATCGGGGATGTCGATTTTCAGCCTGCTCGTCGCGGCCTTCATCCTCAAGATCGCCACCCTGGTCTCTTTTTCAGGAGGCTGCACGTCCACCGTCAGGCCCTGCTCGAACCTGGTTATCATGCGTTCTTTCATGCCCCCCAGCTGGCGGGGGGGGACGTCTGAGGTGACTACGACCTGTTTTCTTTCCCCGTAGAGGGCGTTGAAAGTGTTGAAGAAGGATTCCTGCGTCTCCACCCTGTTGCCTGCGGCGAGGAACTGTATGTCGTCTATGAGCAGGACGTCGAAGGAGCGGTATTTCCTGTTGAAGGCCAGGCCGCGGTTCTCTTTTACCGACTCTATGAACTCGTTCGTGAATTCTTCGCTCGTGACGTAGAAGACCTTTTTTTCGGGCTGGGAGGAGACCACTTCGTTTCCTATGGCGTTCAAAAGGTGGGTTTTGCCCAGGCCGGAGTTGCCGTAGATGAAGAGGGGGTTGTAGCCTTCCCCGGGGTTTTCCGACACCGATACGGCCGCCGCGTGGGCGAAGGCGGTGGCCGTGCCAGAGACGAAGTTGTCGAAGCGGGCCTGGGGATCGAGGTGGGTCAGCTGATCGCGCACCCCGGCCCCCTGCTTGGCCGAGCTGTCCCTCGACACCGACAGGAGGTATTCGAGGTCTTCGCCCGATGCTTCCTTCAGCGCCTCCTTTATCTGCAGGTCCAGATCATGCTCAATTTTCGAGCGGACGAGCTCGGTGGGGGCGAAGAGGATAAGCCTGTTTTCCAGGAGGGCGTCCGCCTTCAGGCTGGAAATGTAGTCTTGGTAGATTCTGTGCTTTTCGGATTTGAGCAGCGACGCTTTGGCCTTTTCCCAGACCTGCTCGGCCTGCTGACGGGATTCTTCCATTTCCAGCCTTATCTTTTCACGCGCCCGGCCGCTTTGCCAAAAATCGGATGGAGGGGATTTCTTGTTGTGCTTGTAACATGGGTATGTTTATTATATAAGACAGACTGATGACGAGAGGGAGAACGTTAGATGAAAAGGACCTTCCAACCTAACAACCACCGCAGGAGCATGAAGCACGGCTTCAGGCACCGCATGGCCACCCGTTCCGGCAGGGACCTCATCAACCGCCGCAGGGCCAAGGGGCGCAAAGTCCTGAGCGCATGAACCCTTCCCTCGGCCGCGTAAGGAAGCATTCCGAGTTTTTGGAGGTGTGCCGCGGGCCGCGCATGGCTTCGCCCCACCTCGTGTTTCATTATTCCCTGTCATCCGGGCCGGGCGTAGCCTTTGGATTCGCCGTGCCCAAGGCTGTAGGCTGCGCCGTGGAGAGAAATAAAGTCAAGCGGCGCCTCAGGGCATGCTGCCGGGATTTGGCGGGATCCCTGCCGGCCGGCGCCAAGGTGGTTCTTCGGGCCCGCCCCGGAGCCGCCGGGGCGACTTTTTGGGATCTGCGCGGCGAAGTAGAGGGCGCGTTTTCAAAGATTGCATCCGAAGTATGAAAGATTCTCCGGCCGCCAGGGCGGCGTGCGCAGCCATAGCCTTTTACAGGCGCTTCATTTCCCCGCTCTCGGGCCCCAAGTGCAAGTTTTACCCCAGCTGCTCTATGTACGCCGTCATAGCCGTGAGGAGGTTTGGGGCGTTTAAAGGGCTCCTTTTGGCGGCTTTGCGCCTGCTCAGGTGCAACCCCTGGAGCGACGGGGGGATAGACGACGTGCCCCGCAAGTTCTCGCTTTTTTACCGATTCCGCTGGTCCAAGGCTCATGAAGAGCCTACACTCCAGCCGATAGTCACCATGGAAAACCAGATGCGCCCGACCGAGAGGAGCAAAGCCTGATGGGCGGCTTTATACACCTGATAAGCACTATCTTCTACCCTCTCGAGTGGGTTATTTCCTGGATCATGTGGGGCTGCCACTGGGTGCTGGTCCGCTGCGGGATGGGGGCCGGGAGCGGCTTTGCCTGGTGCCTGAGCATAATCCTCATGACGATGTTTGTGAGGGCTTGCATCTTCCCCCTCTACACAAAGCAGATAAACGCCATGGCCAAGATGCAGGCAATGCAGCCGGAACTGGCCAAAATCAACGCCAAGTACAAGGGCAAGAAGGACCCGGCCAGCCAGGAGGCAAAGCAGAGGGAGACCATGCAGGTCTACAAGGAGTCCGGGAGCAACCCCTTGACCAGCTGCCTGCCGATGCTGGTGCAGGGCCCGGTATTCATAGCCCTCTATGACGCCCTGTTTGGGCTGTCTGCAATATCCAAGGGAACTACGAAGCCCATAGGGGCTTTCACAAAGCAAGTTGCTGAGCAGATAGAAAACACGGTGTTTATAAACGTGAAGCTCTCGGCCCTGTTTGGATCCGCAAGCGCTGGGGGCAAGTGGACGATAGGCATCATCACGGCGTTCATGTGCCTGTCCATGTTCTACATGACCTTCTACACCATGCACTACAACACCCCCCTGGACCAGCTCAACGGCAAAGGCAAAAAGGCTCAGTGGGGGATGATGATAGGCATGCCCCTGCTTTACATCTGGTCTGCGGCCATCGCCCCCTTCGGCGTCCTCATCTACTGGCTCACCACCAACATCTGGTCGCTCCTTCAGACCCTCTGGCAAGTCAACAAGTTCCCCGTGGCCGGCTCGCGCGCAGGGGAAAGGAAAAAGGCTCGCGATCTCAAGAAAGAAGTGGAGCGCAGGGCCAAGAAGGGCCTGCCCACGATAGAAGAGGAGCAGGAGGCCAAGGTCATAGCCGAGCAGGAGCAGCGCTCCATCCAGGGCTACCAGCGCGTCCAGCCGGTGAAAAAGAAGTCCAGGAAAAAGGGGAAGTAGCCCTGCGCCTTTCCCGGAAAGGGGATCGGTTTGGAAATTGAAAGCGAAAAAATGAGGGCCTTTTCGCGCCTCCTCTCCTCCGAAGGCCCCTCTCTAGGCCTTATAGGCCCCAAAGAGGCCGGAAGGGTTTGGGAAAGGCATATAGGCAACTGCGCCGTCCTGGCTCCCTTCCTGGAGGGGGCAAAAGCTTCCCGAGTGGTGGACGTCGGAAGCGGCGCCGGCCTGCCTGGAGTGGTCCTCTCCATCCTCCTGCCTTCCGTCAGCTTCACCCTCTTAGAGCCCAGGGCCCTCAGGAAGCAGTGGCTGGATCGGATGAAAAAAGAGCTTGATCTTAAAAACGTCGAAGTTTTCAAGATCAAGGCCGAGCAGTGGCGGGGAGAAAAGTTCGACGCGGCGGTCTGCAGGGCCTTGGCCCCGCTCCCAAAGCTCATGGGGCTCCTTTCCCCGCTTTTAAGGCCCGGCGGCGCAGTCTTCGCCCTCAAGGGGCGGAGCGTCGAAGAAGAGATGAAGGGCGCCCCAGGAGCGGAGCTGTTCCATGTCCTCCAGGAGGGCGGGGAAGCCACGAACGTAGTGTCCTTTAAGGCGCGGGGGCAGCGATGAGGGACTTTGACTGGAAAGACAGGATTCCTTCCGCAGGAGAGCTTCGAGGGGGGTTTGAGAGCGCTGACGACATACTTTCCAGGATTATCGGAGACGATTCTTCCATCGGATCCGACCTTTTGAAGGACACCCGCCTGGCGAGGTCCGTAAATTCCAGGAAGATCAAGCGCGTGGGGGGCACCCGCGTGGTGTCGGTCACAAACCAGAAGGGCGGGGTGGGCAAGACCACCACCACCGTGAACGTGGCGACCTCCTTTGCCGCGGAGGGAATTCCGGTGCTCGTCATCGACCTGGACCCCCAGGCCAACACTTCGGGGTCTTTAGGCGCGAGGCGCCGCGGTTGCGGCATATACGAAGTCATGACGGGACAGGCCCCCATGGAGGAGGCCGTCGTCGAAAGCGGCCTTTTCCCCTCCTTGGACGTGGTACCCTCGAGCATAGATCTGTCGGCGATAGAGTTGGAAATCGCGGGAGCTGTGGGTAGGGAGTCAATCCTGAAAGATCGCCTCTCGTCCTACTTGAAAGAGAGCGGCAAAAAGTACGAGTACGTCTTCATAGACTGCGCCCCGTCCCTGGGGCTTTTAGTGTTGAACGCCCTCACTGCCAGCGGGGAAGTTTTGATACCCGTGCAGGTGGAGTACTACGCCCTTGAGGGGCTCAGCCAGCTTTTGAAGACCATAGACCTCGTCAGGCTCAACTTCAACCCGGATCTCAAAAAGGTCATGATGATCCTGAACATGGTGGACAGGCGCACCATTTTGAGCCGGAAAATCTGCCAGGCCGTGAGGGACGCCTACCCCTCTATGGTCCTCTCTTCCTCCATTCCCAGGCTCGTCCGGGTGGCGGAGGCGGCCGCGGCCGGAGAAAGCCTCACGTCTTACGACCCCTACTCCCCGGCATCTGTGGCCTACAGGCAGGCGTGCATGGAGATAGCGGAAAGGTAGGCAAGATGGAAAGCCAAATGGGGCAGGGGCTCAAGACCCTCTTTCCCAAGATCCCGGGAGAGGTCCGGGAAAAAGGGACCGTGAACCTCGGGAAGGTCCCGAAGCGAAGGACTTCGGCGCCGCAGGCCGCCAGGGGGGTGGACGCGATCTTCGCCCCCTCCCCCTCCGCCTCGTGGAAGTCGGCGCAGGTTAGCGTGGAAAAGATAGAGATCCCGGACTTTGTCGATCTTTCCCGCGCCGAAGACGGCGAAGGACTGAAAAGATCGATCTCCAGGGTTGGGCTCCTCTTTCCCGTGCTCCTGAGGAAGAAGGGGGAGAAGTTCGAGCTCGTGGCCGGGTACAGGCGCCTTCAGGCTTTTAAGCAGCTGGGAAAGAAGAGGATTCCGGCCAGGGTGTCTTCGATAGATCTGAGGGAGGCCGCCAGGATCTACCGGGAGAGCAACTCAGTTTAGCCTAAAAGGTACCTCTGAGCGTCTATGGCGGCCTTGCATCCGCTTCCCGCGGCGGTGACGGCTTGGCGATAGATGGGATCGCAGCAGTCGCCTGCGGCAAAGATGCCGGGGCGGGAAGTCAAAGAAGAGGAGCCCTTGGTGAGGATGTAGCCCGAAGGGTCGAGCTCCAGGTATTCTCCCAAAAAGCCCGTCTGCGGCACCGAGCCTATGTCGACGAAGATCGCGTCCACTTCGAGCTTTCTCTCTTCGCCGCTCATTTTGTCCTTGAGCTTCAGGCCCGTGACTTTCTTTCCGTCACCCAAAACTTCTACGGGGATGGAGTTGAACTCGATTTTTATTTTGGGGTCCTCCTCCACCCTCTGCGGGAGGACCCCCCTGGAGCGGAACTCGTCCCTTCTGTGGACGAGAAACACGGAGTCTGAAAACCTAGTCAAAAAGAGGGCGTCGGTCAGGGCGCTGTCCCCCCCGCCTATGACGGCTATGCGCTTGTTTCTGAAGAAGAATCCGTCGCAGGTGGCGCAGTAGGAGACCCCGAGCCCCGCGTATTCCTTCTCCCCGGGAATCTCGAGCTTGCGGTGGGCGCTGCCGGTTGCCACCACTACGGCTTTCGCGCGGATCTTGCCCGAGTGAGTGCGTACGATCTTGCACCCGTCCCCGTCTTCTACGCCTTCGGCGTCCTCAGTCTCCATCTGCACGTCGAACTTTTCGGCCTGGGCCTTCATGTTTTCCATAAGGTCCGGCCCCTGTATGCCCTCGGGGAAGCCGGGATAGTTCTCTACGAGCGTAGTTTCGGTGAGCTCCCCCCCGGGAAGGAGGGAACCGGTCAAAAGGAGCGGTTTGAATCCGGCCCTGCCCAGGTAAATTCCTGCGGTGTATCCCGCAGGGCCCGATCCGATGACGACCGCGTTGTAAAGGTTTGAAGTATCTATCACGTCTTTATTTTATTAGATGCGGCGGCGTTCCCGGAATTTTACGCTCCCGCCGCTGTTAGGTTTAGCAGGCCTTTTAGGTTTACGATGGATAAGTATCCAAACGCTCGAGCGTGAAAGGAGACGGCGGCCGCCCGCCGATGCATATGAATGAACAATTAGAAAAGAAATCCGAAGAACTCCTGATAGAAAAAGAAGCCTCCGAAGTAAACGCCACCGAAGAAAACGTGCTGAGCAGCATGGAAGCCGGCATGGACATGCCCACTGAGTTCATGCCCCTCAAGGCCACGAACCCCAACATCGCAGAAGAGCTCATAAGGCAGTACAGGCTCAACGAAGCCAAGCCCAACCAGAACCTGACCACCTTCTGCACCACCCAGCTGGAGCCCCAGGCCACCAGGCTCATCACCGAGGCCCTCAACACCAACGCCATAGACAAGTCCGAATACCCCAAGACCGCCGCCATAGAAGACAACTGCGTGGCCATGATCGGGCACATGTGGAACATTCCCGCTGATGAAAAGTTCAGGAAGGACTTCATCGGCACTTCCACCGTCGGCTCTTCCGAGGGCTGCATGCTGGGCGGCCTGGCAATGCTGTTCACCTGGAAGCACAGGGCGGAAAAGGCCGGCCTTGACATAAACGACCTTCACACCCACCGCCCGAACCTCATAATCGATTCC
>JAFYIA010000057.1 GCA_017538865.1 Aeriscardovia sp.
GCCGGAGATGGCGGCCGCCAGGCTGAAGCTTACCGAAGCGGTGAAGCAGGTAATAGAAAACGGCTTGGGTCTCTTAGGGGTGAGTGCTCCCGAGAAAATGTAAACCGGGCCCCGAAAGGGGCCATTTTTTAGCGCAAAAGGAGAATATGAGGCTTCCTTCTAAAAAGAGCGCTCCCAACTCTCCCCCCCAGCTCAAAAAAAAGAGGGGGATCGTCAGCCGGGCAGGGGAAATCAGAGTATTTGTCTCCCCAGATTTTTCCTCCCGCAGTGCGGCCGCCGCGCCTTCCCGAAGGGCTCGCCCCCGCCCCGCGCAAGGGCCGGCCGCCCCTCTGCCGTCACAGCTCCCCTCCCTCCTGGGAAAGGACAAAAGGCTCCTGATAAGGTCGGATGAAAACGGGGTTCAGGCATCCGTCATTGAGGATGGGGTCCTTGTGGAGCACTTCGCTTTGGGCGTCACAGACACCATGGTGGGGAACGTCTACCTGGGGAGGATCACAAAGGTCGTGCCCGGGCTCGACTCCGCGTTTGTGGACATAGGCGAGGAGAAGGAGGGGATCTTGCGCCTGCCTCCCAGAGGGGGCCGCAGTGGGAGAAACAGGCTTCGCTGCGGAGATCCCGTTCTCGTCCAGGTCTCGAAAGACCCAAGGGGCCGCAAGGGCCCCCTCCTCTCCGACAAGATCATGCTTTCAGGCAGGTTCATTGTGCTCATGCCCAAATCCGGCGCTGTGGGAGCCTCGTCAAAGCTGGGAGGCTCCGAGAGAAAAAGGCTGAGGGGAATTTTGAATGAAATCCTTCCGAGGGGGGAAGGCGGCATAGCCAGGACGGCGGCAGCAAACTGCTCAAAAGAGGCTTTGGAGAAAGACTATGCGGCCTTGGAGTCCCAGCTGCAGGATCTCGAAGGGCAGTATGAAAAGCTTCGCCGCCTCACCGCCACCGCGCTCCTCAAGAGCGATTCAAATTTGGCCCTGAAAGTGACGCGCGACGTTTTCAACGGATCCTTTTCACGCCTCCAGGTGCAGGGAAAGGAATTTGGGAAGGTCAGATCCTATGTGAGGGAGAGGAACCCCGAACTCGCAGAGAGGGTGGAAAGATGGGATCCCACCCTCAAAAGAGGGGATATTTTTGCAGCCTACCGCGTGGAACCGCAGCTTGAAGAGGGCCTTGAGAGGGTTGTAGAGCTCCGAGGAGGAGGAACTCTGGTCATAGATAAGACCGAGGCCATGACGACGATTGACGTGAACAGCGCAAAGTTTTCAGCCCGGAGGGGGGATTTGGAGGAAACGGCTACCGAGTGCAACGTCGAGGCCGCCAGGGAGATAGGCAGACAGCTTCGCCTGCGCGACATCGGAGGCATAGTGATAGTGGACTTCGTCAATATGCAGCTCGAATCCGACAAAGAGCGCGTCCTCTCAGCCCTCAGGAAGGCCCTCGAGGGGGATCGCAGCAAGCACGCTATAGAGGGGATAACGAGCCTGGGGCTTGTGCAGATAAGTCGCCAGAAGCTGGGGCACGGGCTTGTGGAATCATTCTCGCACGAGTGCGAAAAGTGTCACGGCAGGGGTCTTATAATTTCTCGTGAACCTGCCAAAGAGGCCGAGCCGGAAGAATAACGGCGCCTCAAGTGTAAAATACATTGAGTACGGTTGATTCAGGTTCTCTCGCGAGAAGAACACAGTAAAGGTTATTTTATGTACGCAATTGTCAAGGCCGGCGGCCATCAGGAAAAGGTGAGCGTCGGGAGTGTGATAACCGTCAATAGGCTGGAAGAGAAACAGGGCGACGGGGTGCAGTTCCCGGTAGTTCTGAAGGTTGACGATTCCAAGGCGGTTTCTACCTCCGGATCCGCAAAGGGCGAAGTTCTCCAGGACGACAAACTGGGCAAAAAAATAGTGATCCAGAAGTTCCACAACAAGACTGGCGGCGCCCGCCGCCACGGCCACCGTCAAAAGCTTTCAGTTGTAAAGATCACCAGCATAGAGTAAGAGGAGGGTTAAATGGCACACAAGAAAGGCGCCTCCAGCTCCCGCAATGGGCGCGATTCTCTGGCGCAGTACCTCGGTGTCAAAAGGTTCGGCGGACAGAGCGTCCAGGCCGGAGAAATTCTTATCCGCCAGAGGGGAACCAAGTTCTACCCCGGACTCAACGTAGGCCGTGGCAAAGACGACACCCTCTTCGCCCTGAAGCCTGGGGTTGTAAGGTTTACCACCCGTAGGCAGCGGAGAGTAGTAGACGTAGCTGAAAAAGAGCTGGCATAACAGGCTTTGACAGGACTTGTAGACAAAGTCTCCGTGCGCTGCAGCGCGGGAGATGGAGGAAATGGGGAAACCGCCGTCCGGCGCATGAAGGGGAAGCCCTTTGCCGGTGCCTCCGGAGGAAACGGAGGGGACGGCGGTTCTGTCATAATTAGGGCCGTTTTAAATCTTGCCGACCTCTCTTCCATAAAGTCGGGGTTTTTGGCAAAAGCGCACGCAGGCGAGTGCGGAAAAGGGTCTATGCACAGCGGCACCAGGGGGGAAGACTGCGTGCTGAACGTGCCTGTGGGAACCGTAGTTACAGATTCTTCCACCGGAGAGGAACTGGCAGACCTCTCTTCACCGGGGCAGGAAGTTGTAGCGGCCAAAGGCGGCCGGGGAGGAAAAGGCAATTTCGCGCTTTCCTCCCCATCCCGCCGCGCCCCCGGTTTCGCCCTCAAAGGAACTTTGGGGAAAGAGAGGGATATCACTTTAGAGCTGAAGCTGAGCGCCTCTTGCGCCCTTGTGGGGCTGCCAAATGCCGGAAAGTCCAGCCTCTTAGCTGCACTTTCAAACGCCAGGCCGCAAGTGGGCGAATGGGAATTTACCACTTTGTCCCCCAATCTCGGAGCGGTTACGGCGGGAGACGCCTCCTTCACTCTGGAGGATGTGCCGGGCCTGATAGCCGGAGCCTCTTGCGGCAAAGGGCTCGGCCTGGAATTTTTGAGGCACATAGAAAGGATTCCCGCGCTGGCCTTCGTAATAGACCCAACGCGGGAAGATCCCCTTCGCACCTACAGATCCCTCGAAAAAGAGCTGGAGAGCTATGCAGGCCACCTTCCTGAAGGAGCCAAGCCTTTCTCTGAGCGCCCAAGGCTGGTGGTTCTAAGCAAAGACGACTTATACGGAAAAGAGGAGCTCGCGGCCTTTGAAGCGGAATTTGAAGGCGTCAGGGCGTTAGGAGTCTCAGCTTCCACACATGAGGGAGTAAAAGAGCTCAAGTTCGCCCTCCTGGACATGGTGGAAAAAGCCCGTTCAGGTGATACGGCCGAAGGGAAGAAAGCCCCTACTTTGAATCCGCTGAAGCCCGACAGGCCGTCCAAAGACTTTTCCGTCATGATCCGCTTCGACTCGAATGAGGGAATTTGGTATGAAGTAGACGGGGAAATCATCCGAATTTTTATTGAGCAGACGGACTTTGCAAATGATGAAGCCGTGGGCTACCTTTCCGACAGGTTAGCCGCCCTTGGAGTGGAGGACCTCCTCGTGAAGGCCGGAATAAAGCCCGGGGATGAGGTGCGCTTGGGAGATCCTTCCAACGCCGTCGCCTTCAACTGGAACCCCTCTCTTACAGCCGGAAAGAAGCATATGAAGGCCGCGGCTTCCTTTGCCAGGGGGTCTGATGAAAGGCTGGAGACCCTCTCGCGCACCAGGCGCACAAACCGGCAGAGGCGCAGTGAACATAAGAGAGGGTAGACTAAGCCGCAAATTTAAAGTAAGATCTGTGACGTGTCAGTGACATACAGGGAAGTGGCACAATTGGTAGCGCAACGGTCTCCAAAACCGTAGGTTGTGGGTTCGAGTCCCGCCTTCCCTACTCAGTGAAATCAAGTGAGGAACCAGTTTATATGGCTGACAAGGCGAGAGCGGCTAAAAAATCCAGAATAAATATTTTTGCAACGATAGGATTGTTCATCCGCCAGATAGTAGCCGAGCTCAGAAAAGTCCTTACCCCCACTCGTAAAAGCCTGTTTTACTGGTTTATTGCAGTGCTGATTTTCGTAGTCTTGCTCATGGTCGCCATAACGGCCCTGGATTTTGGCCTGGGCAAGTTGGTTTTCCTGATATTCGGATAGCCTGGAACGTGACTTTGAAAGGGGAGCAATGGACGAAGATCCGACAAAACAATCCACAGAAGAGAAAAATGCCAAATCAGCTTTAGCCGTAGATAACGACGTGTTGGAAGAGAAAGCCAGAAGCATCGGAGATGAGGCAGTAGAGGACTTTGAAGACGAGTTCTTTAATGAGCTCTCCGAACAGCAGAACTTCAAGTGGTATGTGATTAATACTTATTCCGGATATGAGAAACGCGTAAAGCGCAACATAGAGTGCAGGATGAGGAATTACACCGGAAACGATTTCAACCCTTCCGAGTACATACGCGACGTGGAAGTTCCCTTGGAAGACGTGGAACAGCACACTGAAAAAGGCAAACGGAATATCGAGGGAAGGGTGCGCATTCCGGGATACGTCCTCATAAACATGAAAGACGACAAGCGCGCCATCAACTTTGTCCAGGAAACTGAGGGGGTTACGAGCTTTGCAGAGATGAATCACAAGCCCGTGGCTCTCAGCAGAAAGGAAGTCATGAGCATGATGGCCCCTTTCATTAGGCACAGGGCCATAAAGGAGGCCAACCTGAAGGCTCCGGATAAGATCGTGGAAGTCAAGTACAAGGTCGGAGAGAATGTTAATATAATTACCGATCCGTTTGCGGGACTCCACGGCACAATATCCGAGGTCCTGCCCGAAGCTCAGAAGCTTAAAGTCATGATTTCGGCTTTCGGCAGGGATACGCCGATGGATCTGGGCTTTGACCAGGTCGAAAAGATAGAAGAGGCCTGAATTTAGCCCAACGGGAGATGCCTGAGGCATCGCTGTACCGAAAAGAAAGTGAGAAAAATGGCAGGCAAGAAAAAAGTTGCTGCACTCATAAAGCTCCAAATACCTGCGGGCAAAGCCAACCCCGCCCCTCCAATCGGCCCCGCCCTGGGCTCCCACGGAGTGAACATAATGCAGTTCACCCAGGCCTACAACGAGGCTACCAAGGACAAGATGGGGCAGGTGATACCTGTCGAAATCACCGTCTATGAAGATCACAGCTTCACGTTTGTGCTCAAGACCCCTCCGGCATCCGACCTTTTGAAGCAGGCTGCCGGGATTAAGAAGGGATCCAACAACCCCCTGACGACCAAGGTGGGATCTGTAACCTGGGACCAGTGCAAGAAGATTGCAGCCGACAAGCTTGCCGATCTCTCCGCAAAAGACGTGGAATCGGGGGCCAAGATTATAGCCGGCACCGCCAGGTCCATGGGAATAAACGTAACAGAGTAATTAGCCTAAAGAGGGAAAACACAAATGAAGCGTTCTAAAACATACCGCCAGGCTGAGGAGAGGATAGACAGGTCTGTCGCGTATTCCCCCAAGACCGCCCTGGAAGTGCTTAAGAGCCTGCCCGACAGGAAGTTCGACGAATCTGTAGAAGCTGACTGGAAGCTGTCTGTAGATCCTAGGAAAGCCGATCAGCTCATACGAGGCACCGTCACTCTCCCCCACGGCACTGGAAAGACCGTGAGGGTGGCTGTCTTTGCGAAAGGCCCTCAGGCCGAGGCCGCCAGGCAGGCCGGAGCCGACATTGTAGGCGACGACGACTTGGTGGAAGCGGTGTCGAAAGGGAACATTGACTTCGACGTCGCCATTGCCACCCCCGAGCTCATGGGCAAAGTTGGAAGGCTGGGCAGAATATTGGGCCCCAGGGGCCTTATGCCTAACCCCAGGACGGGAACCGTGACCACTGACACTGCGAAAGCTGTGAAGGAAATCAAGGGAGGCAAGATTGCCTTCCGCGTCGATAAGGACGGAAACCTGTGCTGCCTTATAGGAAAGAAGAGCTTCTCTGCAGATGATCTTTTGGATAACTACAAGGCCGTGGCAACCGAGATAAACCATCTCCGTCCCTCTACCGTCAAGGGCAAATACATAACCCATATGGCTTTCTCCACAACCATGAGCCCTGGGATCCCCGTGGACATCAACACCCTTTAGGCTAAAAGGCATAAAAAATCCCCGGATCGGTCCGGGGATTTTTTGTAGCCTGGGATTATCCTTTTTTCTTTCTTGCAAACACTTTGTATCCGAGAGTGGAAAAGACAGTGGAGGCGAGGGAGGAGAGCAAAGAGTAAACGAGTATCTTCTTAAAAGAGGCCCCTTTTTCAGCCGCGTTCGGCACGGATCTTTTGCCGAACTTTTTCCAGAAGAACTTAAACGCTTCCCCGCCGAGGAATGCGAAGAATGCTATTAGGAATTTGGATGATGCGGGGGTCTTATCTGAAGTGTCCATGGCTTCTTCCTTTCTTTCTAGGCTGCGCCTCTTGCTATCTATGAGGGAGTTGATTTTCTGAAGCTGCCTTTTTACAGGCTCCGGATCTATTGTCGGAAAATTTTCCGCCGCGATGCTCGGGAAAAATCCTGGTTGCTTTTTGGGGGCCGATGCGCTGCCCTTCCCTTTTTTGAACACCTTTACAGACTAAATGTGTGAACTAAAAGTACCGTAAACGCGGTTCAACTTTCCGACACGCCGACGCCCTTGCCCTCCTCCCCCGACCC
>JAFYIA010000007.1 GCA_017538865.1 Aeriscardovia sp.
AGCACACGTAGCCAAAGAGCTGGGGGCGCTCACAGTGGCCGTAGTGACCCGTCCCTTCTCTTTTGAAGGCAAGCGGCGCGACGAAGTGGCTGAAAAAGGCATAGAGAAGCTTAAAAAAGAAGTCGACGCCATAATCGTCATCCCCAACGACCGCCTGCTCGAAATAGAGGGGGGAGGAGACATCTCCGTCCTCGAAGCTTTTTCCATGGCAGACAGCGCATTGATGTCGGGAATCGAAGGAATAACCAGCCTCATCAGGGACAACTCCTACGTAAACGTGGACTTTGAAGACGTTAAAGCTATTTTGAAGGACGCGGGCACCGTCTTCTTCGGCATGGCTACGGCGAATGGCGAGGACAGGGCCGTGAGGGCCGCAGAAAAGGCCATAAGTTCTCCTCTGGTTGAAGAGAACATAAGCGGCGCGCACGGAGCCCTGGTCATATTGGCCGGCTCCAAGGGCATGGGGATGCTGGAAGTCCAGGGCGCTATGGAACTGATCCAAAACGCGATAAGCCCCGAAGCCCAGATCATCACGGGCATGACGATGGACGATTCCCTCGGGGACGACATGAAGGTGACAGTGATAGTGGCCGGCTTCGAGTCCGGAAAGCCGGAGGACGACGACGATTTCTCTTCCAAGGTCCCTCTGTTCAAGCAGAGCGACCCCTTAGACTCTTCGTCTTTCGCCCCGAAGGTGCCCCCCCTCAAATCCGTGCGGCTGGACGACAAGCAGGAGGAAGCCCAGAGCTCCCCTTCCTTGCCGAAGCAGCCCGCAGAAGAAGACGACGATACGGGGGACATCGATATCCCCCCCTTCCTGCGCTAAGGGGAAGAGATGTCAGCATCAAGCCGATTTAAAAATGCGATGTCTTACTTCGGAATGGCAGATGTAGAAACCCCTCCGAACGAGACGGGCCCGCAGCCTGAAAGCGAGGCAAATTCTGTGTCCTTCGATTCCGATACTTCCGTGGCGGCAATGGCCATACATTCGCCTGCGCCCTCGCCATCTCCTTACTTTCCTTCCAGGCCACAGGGAGGGGCCATGAACCGAATTTCAACGCTGTGCCCTAAGACCTACAACGATGCCCAGGCCGTGGGAAAAGCCATACGGGAGGGAATCCCCGTGGTTTTGAACTTGAGCAATGTGGAGGATGAAAAGACCGCTTACAGGATTGTGGACTTTTCCGCCGGAGTAGTCTTCGGCCTCCAGGGCTCCATAGAGCGGGTGACGCCTAGGGTGTTCATTTTGAGCCCGGCGCAGGTGAGCATCGACGGGGCGTTTAACAAGAACACCAACCACGACCCGTTCGCAAACTGAAAGCATTCAGGAGGAGATGAAAACATATGGCATTGCTAACGCCTAACGACATCAGAAACCACAGGTTCAATACGACCCGATTCCGCGAGGGCTACGACATAGACGAGGTAGACAGCTTCCTCGACGAAGTGACTGAGACTATAGACGCCCTCAGCTCTAACGCCATGGGCAGGGGCGGGGCGGCTTCGATGGTGGACGCCCTGCACGGGGACGACAAGTCTAAAGAGCTGGAAGACAAAAACAAAGAGCTGGAAGACAAAAACAAAGAGCTCGCCTCCCAAATTGAAGAGCTCAAGAAGAACAGCCAGGCAGGAGCCAAGGGCTCCGCGGATGATGCGGAGTCTGCCAAAGAGCTCGAAAGCCTCAAGAAGGAAAACGAGGATCTGAAAAAGAAGGCGGAGGAGCTTGAGAAAGCAGTCGCTTCCCAGAAATCCGAGGCTCCCGAAAGCGGGGCAGACAAGGAAGCTGAGAACCTCAGAAAACAGCTTGAAGCCGTAAGCGCCGAAAAGGACGGGCTCTTAAACCAGAGGTCGCGCCTCGAAGGCCAGGTCTCCTCCCTTTCCCAAAAGCTCCAGGACGCCAGAGACGAGCTCCGCTCGACTCAGCAGAATTACAGGGGATCTGAAAACAAGAAGGACGCGAAAATAGCCCAGCTCTCGGCAGATTTGGAAAAGAGCAAGAAAGTCGAAGAAGAGCTCAGGCGCAAGCTCGCCTCCTCGGAGCCTCCCGCGGAGACCGGGAGCCTCAAGAAGATAAGCAGCGCCGGGGAAGAAGGGGATTCGGAACCCGAAAAAGCTACGGCCATGCTGGCTTTGGCCATGCAGCTCCACGACCAGTACGTCAATAAGGGCAAGGCCCAAAAGGCCCAGCTCGTAGCCGAAGGGGACGTGGCCAAAGAGGGCATGATAGAGGAAGGGCGCAAGAAGTACAACGCCCTAGTAGGCGACGCTGAAGAGTACAGCCGCCATACCCGCGAAGAAGCCGACAAGTACAGCACCAAGACCAAGACACTGGCAGACGAGTACAGCCAGAGGATTCGCCAAGAGGCTGACGACTACTCTTCCCGCACGAGGACCATAGCCGAGCAAGAGAGCAACAAGCAGAGGACGTCCGCAGACAACTACGCCACCACCATCCGAGCCGAAGCCCAGGCCTACGACAAGAAGATCAGAAGCTCAGCCGACGACTACGCCAAGGGCGTCAAAGACAAGCTCTTCAATGACACCCGCACTATCGAGGCGAACCTGGAAGACCTGAAGAAGTTCGAATCCAACTACAAGGCCAGGCTCAAGGACTTCCTGGTCCAACTCATGAGCCAGGTCTCCAAGGCTGACGACTACGCCTCCGATTCTGCAAAGGACTCAGATCCGGATCTCAACTGACTTAAAAAGGGCGAAGTCCAAAAGGACTAGAAGGAAGGTCTTCTTCTTCTCCCTTTCCCTCCTCCTGTTAGGCGCAGACCTCTCTTCAAAAGAGCTGGCGCAGTCTTACCTGAGCGGCAGAAGCGTTCCCCTGGCTGCGCCCTTTCTATCCCTGCGCCTGCTGTGCAACCCCGGAGCGACCCTTGGGGTTCTTTCGTCGCACACATGGGTTGTGGGGATAATCGAGATCCTAGGATGCGCCGGGTTTGCCCTGGGCATTTCCCTAGCCGACAGCCCCTTGCTCCTGACGGCCTTTTCCCTAGGCTTGGCCGGCGGCTCCGGGAACCTCGCAGACAGAATCATCCATGCGCACGGGTTTTTGAACGGATGCGTGGTGGACTTCATAGATTACGGATGGTCCGTCGGCAACGTCGCCGACATCTACCTTTTCCTCTGCGCCGTGTGCATCTGCATTTTTCTTTTCCGTTTCGACAAAAAAAGGGGGAAGGATGAAAAAAGTAGTGCCTCTTCCCGAAAACCTGGCCGGAGAAAGGTTTGACATAGGACTGGCAAGGATGCTGGGCATTTCGAGGGCCCAGGCCGAAGCCCTTATCTGCAAAGGGGAGGCGAGGCTCGCAAGGAGCGCGAAAAAGAGCGAAAAGCTGGAAGAGGGGGACGTTGTGACGCTGGAAGTCGAAGACGAGCCCCCTTCCTGCCCTTACCGCCCCCCCGCCTTCCTCGAGATCCTCTATCAAGACTCTGACATAGTCGTTGTCAACAAGCCCGCCTCCCTGGCTTCCCACCCGTGCGCAGGGTGGAAGGGGGACACCGTGACGGAGGCCCTGGAAAGGCAGGGGGTGTTTTTATGCTCGGACGGCCCGGCCGGCCGGCGCGGGGTGGTCAGCAGGCTGGACGTGGGTACGAGCGGGGCAATGCTCCTTTGCAAGTCAAACGAGGCCTATGTGGAGATGAAGAGGCAGTTTTCCTCCCATGAGGTGGAAAAGACCTACCACGCCCTGGCTTCGGGATACCTCAGGGAGGCCGCCACGATAGAGGCTCCGATAAGCCGAGATCCCGGGGCCAAGTTCCGCTTTGCCGTTTCCCCCTATGGCAAGGACGCCGTAACCCATTACAGGCCAATCGAAGTATTCAAGGGCTTCACGCTGGCAGAGGTCAAGATTGAGACCGGGCGCACCCATCAGATACGGGTGCACTTTTCCTCGATCGGGCACCCTTTGGCCGGAGATTCCCTATACGGTTCCAATCCCAGGCAGGACGCGCGCCTCGGCCTGGACCGGCAGTGGCTCCACGCCAGAAGCCTGAGGTTCAGGCACCCCCTCACAAAAATCTGGATGCGCGTGTCGGCTACCTATTCCGAAGATCTCAGGCGCTCTTTGGGCATTTTGGAAAGCTTGGGGGGGGTAAAGTGAGAAGAATGAGCGATCCCAGAAATTTTGTAAACCTTCACGTACATACCCATTACTCCATGCTGGACGGCGCGGCAATGATTCCAGACCTGGTCAAGAGGGTCAAAGAGCTGGGGCAGAAAGCCGTGGCCATAACCGATCACGGCAACATGCACGGGGCCTACGAGCTTTACCAGGAAGCGACGAAGGCGGGGATAAAGCCGATAATCGGAATAGAGGCCTACGTCACCCCCGGCACTTCCAGGTTCGACAAGACGCGCGTGTATTGGGGGACTGCCGAGCAGCAGCAGGCAGGGGACGACGTGTCGAATAGAGGGGAGTACAACCACCTCACACTTTGGGCGGAAAACAACCTGGGGCTTTCAAACCTGATAAAGGCCAGCAGTGATGCTAGCTTGGATGCCTGCCTCTCCCACCCCCGCATGGATCTCGAGCTCCTTTCCCGGTACCACGAAGGGGTAATAGCCTCCAGCGGATGCCCTAGCGGGGCCGTCCAGACCAGGCTGCGCCTGGGACAGTTCGACGAAGCCTTAAAGGTGGCCGGAGATCTCCAGGACATCTTCGGGAAGGACAACTTCTACATCGAGCTTATGGACCATGGGCTAGACATAGAAAAGAGGGTGCTCGGGGATCTGATAAGGATAGCCGAAAAGCTGGACGCCCCCCTGGTGGCGACCAACGATTCCCACTACGTCCGGGAAGAGGACGCCGCGGCGCAGGACAGCCTGCTTTGCATAAACTCCGGAAAAACGCTCTCCGATCCCAAAAGGTTTAAATTCGACGGCCAAGGGTACTACCTGAAAAGCGCAGAAGAAATGGCTGCGCTCTTCCCCAACATCCCTTCCGCCCTCGAAAACACGGTGGAAATAGCCGACAGGTGCTCCGTCATCTTCGAAGACGGCCAGGATGGGGCCTTTATGCCGGAATTTCCCTGCCCTGAAGGGTGGGATGAGACGAGCCTGTTTTTGAGCGAAGTGAAAAAGGGGCTCGAGAAGAGGTATCCGGCGGGAATCCCCGAAGAGGTGGCCCGACAGGCCGACTACGAGAGCGGGATAATCTGCCAGATGCAGTTTCCGGGGTACTTCCTCGTGGTGGCCGACTACATAGGCTGGGCCAAAAGGAACGGCATCCAAGTGGGGCCGGGAAGGGGGTCGGCCGGAGGGTCGGTCGTAGCCTACGCCCTCGGAATTACCGAGCTCGATCCCCTAAAGTACGGCCTTATTTTTGAAAGGTTCTTGAACCCTGAGAGGATTTCGCTCCCCGACATCGACTGCGACTTCGATCCGGAGGGGCGCGGAGAAGTTTTGAAATACGTGACTGAAAAGTACGGCAGGGACAAAGTCGCCCAGTGCGTCATCTACGGGACCATACAGACCAAGCAGGCCCTCAAGGACGCTGCAAGGATCATGGGGTACGAATTTTCCATGGGAGAAAAGATTGTCAAGGCGCTTCCCCCCGCGAAGGGCGGGAAAGACATGACGCTGCAGGAGATCTTCGATCCCGGCAATGTCCGCTACGCCGAAGCCACGGAGTTCCGGGACCTCTACGAAAGCGATGAAGACGTCAAAAAGATAGTGGAGAGGGCCAGGGGAATAGAGGACCTGATACGCCATACAGGGGTCCACGCTTGCGCCACGATAATGTCGTCCGTCCCCATAAAAGAGGTAGCCCCAATGATGAAGAGGGCCGACGGGACGATCACGACCGCCTTCGAGTACCATACCTGCGAGACCTTGGGGCTAGTGAAGAACGATTTTCTGGGCCTTTCAACCCTGACCATCATAAAAAACGCCCTCTTAAACATAAAAAAGACCCGTGGGGAGGCGCCTTCGATGGAGAACCTCCCCACAGACGATGAGAAGACTTACGAGCTTTTGGCCAAGGGGGACACCCTCGGCGTATTCCAGCTCGATTCCGACGGCATGAGGGCGCTTTTGCGCCAGCTCTCCCCCGACAAATTCGAGGATATTTCCGCCGTGATCGCCCTCTACCGCCCCGGGCCTATGGATATGGGATCCCACACCAAGTACGCCAAAAGGAAGAATGGGGCGGAAAAGGTAGAGCCCATAAATGGGGAGGTGGAAAAGCCACTTTCTAAAGTTTTGGACGAAACCTACGGCCTGATAGTCTACCAGGAGCAGGTGCAGGCCGCGGCAAGGATTTTGGCGGGGTACTCCCTGGGCAAGGCGGACGTCTTGAGGAGGGCCATGGGGAAGAAGAAGCCCGAAGTCCTGAAGCAGGAACAAGGCCCCTTCTTCAAGGCCATGATGGAGCGCGGATACTCCGAGGAGGCGGCTAGGGACGTGTGGGACGTATTTCTTCCCTTCGCCGGATACGCCTTCAACAAATCCCACTCGGCCTGCTACGCCATGATTTCCTACCGCACGGCCTACCTCAAAGCCAATTACCCCGCCGAGTTCATGGCCGCGCTCCTGGAGAACGCCAAAAACGACAAGGATAAGACTTCCATCTACTTGGCCGAAGCGAAGAGGATGGACCTCGACGTCACAATTCCCGACGTAAACGAGAGCCAGAACCAGTTCGCCTCCGTGGGAGGCAACGTCATCCGCTTCGGGCTCTCGGCAATAAGGAATGTGGGGGAGAAGGTCGGAGAGGCCATACTCGAGGCCCGAAAGAGCGGGCCCTATGAAGGCTTTGTAGACTTCCTCATGCGCCTCCCTTCTTCATGCCTGAACAAAAGCGCCGCGCAGTCCCTCATAAAGGCGGGAGCGTTCGATTCGCTTGAAAAAGGCACGGGGCTTACCCGCAAGGCCCTTTTCGACGCCAGCGAGAAGGTATTAAAGCAGGTGGCCGATATAAAAAAGAAGAAGGAAAAGGGATTCCAGGACCTGTTCGCGGCCAACTCCGACGGAGAGATAAAAGTCGACATCCCTGCTGAAAAGGACTGGGACAAAAAGGAAAAACTCAGCTTTGAAAAAGAGATGCTGGGGCTGTACCTGAGCGACAACCCCCTCTCGGATCAGGCCGCGGCCCTCCGCTCCGCTTCCAGCATGACCATAGCCGATTTCCGGCAGTCCCGCCCCAGCGGAAAGGTGAAGCTTGCGGGAATCATCACTTCGGTCGAAAAGAAAATTTCCAAGACCGGGAGCGCGTGGGCGATCGCGACGCTGGAGGACCTGAATTCGAGCATCCAGTGCCTCCTCTTCGGGGACACTTACCAGAAGTACCAGGACAAAATCGTAGAAGACGCGCTGGTAGTCTGCTCCGGGGTGAAGAAGGAAAAGGAGGAAGAAGTGGAGCTGCAGGTCAGGGAGGTATGCGATCTGGCGGGCGCTCCCGCGGCGGACCACTCGGACCCTTCGGAACCGGAGGCGCCTGCATCCCCTTCGCCCAAGCCTGAAAAAACCTCTCCCCAGGGAGATTTTTGCTTCGTCATAGAAAGCGGGCTAGCCATGCCCCATGCCATGGAGAAGCTGACATCCCTCCTGAAGGCGCACGGCGGCCAGGACAGGGTCATTTTGGAAGTCAGGGGCGAGGACGGAGCGATCTCGAAAATCCGCTGCGGGGACAGCCTGAGGGTTTCCAAGACCAAAGGCCTGATAGAGGGCATAAAGGAGCTGTTCGGTTCGGACTGCATAGCATAGGGCATAAGGATTAGAGGATGGAAGAAAACCCCAGAGACGATCAAGGTATCCTAGGAGAGCTTTCGCAGCTCGGGATTGAAGAGGAGGCCCCGGCCCCGGCGGCGAAGAAGAGGAGGTTCGTCTGGCTCTACATTTCGGGTGCCATAGCCGTCCTGATAGCGGCACTCTTAATCTACTGGGGCGTCAGCTCCCACGCTTCTTATTCCACCCCCGGATATAGGAGCGCTATATCTTCAGCTAGGCAGGAGGAGGCCAATTTGAGGGGCATCCTTTCTTCCACTTCCTCCGCCGATGAGGAGCTATCGAAGGATCTGCCGGATTCTTCCAGCGTCCAGGCGTTCAACCAGACGTGGAATCTGGCGAACCAGATGGTGTCCTCCCTCCCCTCCTACCTCACCTCAGCCCCCAAGAACTCCCAAGAGGCTGACAGCTATACCCAGTCGATAAACCAGTGGGTCCAACAGGCGAAAGACTACGGCTACGAGCTGACCCAGCAGGCCCAGGACGCCGGAATATACGGGGCGAGGGCACTGTTTTCCACCCAAAAGAACAACCTTGAGGCCACGCTGAAGAAGGCCGGATCGTCGGCCCCCTCCTCCCTCTCGTCCCAGGCCCAAAAGCTTTTGGAGGAGCCCGAGCCCTCTTCCCCCTCTTCCATGGCCTCCATGGCCGAAGAGATGAAGAGCCTTTCGGCACAACTTGCAAAGGAGTGAAAATGGAAGACGAAGACGATTTTGACGAGATCATGAACGAATTTGAAAAGCAGTTCGAAGAGGGGGGCGAAGAAGAGGACCACGCAGGCGAGGAGGAGGAGGAAGGGCCTGCCGGAAAAGAAAGCCCGGACCGGGAGCAGGAAGGGGAAGGGCAAAAGGGCGAGGAGGATCCTTTCGAAGATCTGGACGAGCTTTCCAAGATGGCGGGCGTAAAGCCCAAGAGCGCCGCCATCGTCAGCGGACTGGACAAGGTGGCCCTGTGCAGCATGTGCGCGCTGTGCGAGGTGCCTGCGGAATGCTTTAAAACCGAGCGGGGCTCCTTCGCCGTTTTGGACGTCTCAAAGCGGGATCCTGAAGAAGACACCGCCAGCCTTACAGGGCTTTTCAAAGGGCTGGAAGTCGTGCTGATCCTAAACAGGGACCAGAAGCTTTCGGCAAAGGTGTACCGGGACGGGAAGGAAGGGAAAAAAATAGCGCCGCCCCTCGTCCTTTACTGGGCGCCGAAGCTCGAATCCTACCTTGTAGGGATAGAGGGCCTAAAGGAGCTGAAAGAAGGGGAGGCCTGCATAAGCAGCTCTTCCATCACGAAAGAAGAAGCGCTCTCCCTTTTAAAGCTGGCTTTCAAGAGCTGAGTTTTTTCAGCCTTTCCAGGCTCACCTTTTCTTTAGTCCCCAGTTCCTGCGCCCAGAGGGATACGAGGAACTCTTCGTACATCCTCCGGGCTTCCTTCCCCTTTTCCCCTCCCTGGAGCCTGTCGGCGATCTTCCGGGCCTCCGCCGCCTGGGCGGCCCATTGGCGGTCGCGGGATGCGTTGGCCCTGGCCTTTTTCAGCCTCAAAAGATCGGCTTCCAGGTACCTGGGGATCTCCCGCGCCTCCCCAGGGCCCATCTTTGAAAGGGCCTCCTTCGAGGAGAGGGAGGAAAGGTGCGTCCTTACTTCGTCCACAGTGGAAAGCATGGAGAGCGGGGAGGAAGACGCCTCCCTCACGACTTCGTTCCTCTTTTCCGCGATCTTCAGGTACGCCTTCCCCATTTCCAGAGCCCCGGCTTCCAGGCGCCTGCCAAGGAGCTCCTGGGCGAAGTAAAACTCTTCCTCTCCGGAAGGGAGGGAAGGGAGGAGCTCCTGGGCGGCCTTCTTTTCAAGGTCCCGGCAAAGCTCCCCCGGCTCTTCAAGAGAGCGCAAAAGCAGCCTCTCTTTAGGGCTAAAGAGGCCCAGCAGCCTCTCTTTAGGTATGGAGCATTTCTCCAAGAGCCCCTCCAGTATGACTTCGTCCCTCTTTTTTGAAAGGCCCGCCTCTTCCAGGACTTTTCCGGCTTCCAAAACTTTTCCGCTCTTTTTCAGGCCCTCCACCTCGGCCTTCACCCTTTGGGCCCGCTCCACCTCTTCGACCGGGACGTACTTTTCCTTCAGCCTTTCCAGGTCCTTTGAGACTTCCAGGACCTCTTTCCTCTTCCCCCACCTTTCCACGCTTATGTTGCACACGAGGTAGGGGGGGAGCTTGCCCTTGACTTCGGCCCAGTCCACGGGGTCCAAAATCCCGTACCTCCCCCTCAGGAACTCCCCAAGGGAGGAAAAAAACTCCCCGCCCTTCGCCATGCCTTCTTCGGCCTCTTTTGCCGCCGAAGAGAGCGGGGAAATCTGCATCCGGATTTTTTTCGGGAGCGCCTTCAGGGCGCAAAGCGTCAGCTCGCTCCTGTACCCCGGAGGGATGGGGACGTCTTTTTGCTCCATTTTCGCGAGGGCGGGCAGGGGGACGTGCACCGTGACCCCGTCCAGGGGATCGGAAGGGGAAAAGGCGTAGGAGAGGGGGAGGGAAATTCCCGCGACCTCGGCAAAGCCCGGGTACATTTCCTCATCCCTCTTCTTTTCGACTTTGAACCTGAGCGCGCTTTTCGAAGAGGGGGAGCGCTTTTGCCAGTCCATGAGGGAGCGGACGTCCACCACCTCCTCCGGGAGCGCCTCCTCGTAGAACTCTTCGAGGGACGAAGAATCGAACCCCGTGCGGTTCCTGGCGGCTTCCTCCTCGGCCTCATCGAGCGTCTTCAGGTTCTCTTTTACAAACCCGTCGCCGGCAAATCCCTTCACCTGGCCGGAGGAGAGCGCGCATACGAGCAGGCGCCGGCTTTCGGCCGGGAAGAGGGCTTTGGCCGACACCGTCTTTTGGACGACGTCCAGCCCGTAGACGCTTAAAGTCCTCTTCGTGACGGCGCATCCCGCCGCTTCGCTCCAAACGGGGGCCGAGTAGCGGTACTTTCCCACCCGGCCGGCCGAGGCCTCTATCCACTCGGGCTTCACTTCCCCCGCGCCCCTGGCCCACAGGCGCGTGGTGTCCTGAAGGTAGGCCGCCGCAACCCATTCCGCCTTCTTTTTGTAGAGGGCCGAGGACGGGGACACCTCGAACTTTATCCCCCTGGCGCCCTTGTAGGAGATGCGCCTGTCTTTTTTGTCCTTGGGCTCTTCCAGGCGCCCGATGTTTTGAAGCAGGGAGGGGAGGAGGGAGAGGTGGACCCTTTCCGCGTCCCACTTGAAGCGGGTCCTCTCTTCCCCTTCCGCCCCCTCTTCGCCCGCATCCTCCGGGCGCACCTTCCCCACTTCGGTCTTCCTCTGCTTCAGGGTGGAAGAGAGCTGGGAAAAAAGCTCCCTCCACTGGTAGGCGCGCTGGTAGCTCAGGAAAAAGGCCGCGCACTTTTTCCTGAGGCTTTTGCCCCCCTCTTCAAATAGGAAGTAGAAAAGGTTCAGGGCCGAGAGGAAGTCGGAAGAGGGATCTTGGAACATCTTCTGCATCCTCCGGGCCTTCTCCGGATCCTCGGCGGATTCTCTGAAGATGTCGTTGACGCTGAAAAAGGAGACGATGGCCAGGACCTGGGCGAGGATCTTAGGCCCGTACTTTTCAGCTTCCACCACCATCCTGGCCAGCCTGACGTCTACCGGGAGCTCCGCCATGAGGTACCCCGTCCGGGTGAGCTTTATGGAGCCCCGCTCCACCCTCACGGCCCCTAGATCTTCCAGCTCCCTCAGCGCCGAGAGGAAGTCTTTCATATTGGGCTTGTCCAGGAAGCGGAACCCCTCTATCTCCTCCACGCTCCCTGCCACTCCCGAAAAGAGCATGTGGAGAACCACCTGGCAAAGGTCGGTCCTCAGTATCTCCGGCTCGCTGTAGCGGGGGCGGGAAAGGTAGTCCTCTTCCGAGTACAGCCTTATCGCTATTCCTTCGCTCTCCCTGCCGCACCGCCCGGCCCTCTGGTCGCACCTGTCCTGCGAAATCTCCTCCACCGGCAGGCGCTGGATGTGGCTGGATCTCGAGTACCGGCTCACCCTGGCCGTGCCCGGGTCCACGCAGTACTTTATACCGGGTATGGTGAGGGAGGTCTCCGCGATGTTTGTAGCTATGACCACCCGCCTCTTTGCATGGGGGGCGAAGACCCTCTTCTGGTCTTTGGATCCGAGCCTTGCAAACAGGGGCAGGATCTCCACCTCTTCCCTGTACTTTGAAGGGAGCGCCTTCCCTATGGCCTCCGAGAACTCCCCTATCTCCCTCTGGCCCGAGGCGAAGACGAGGATGTCTCCCTGGCGGTCGAAGGATACCTCCTCCACCACGGCCCTGGCGACCTGCTGGGCCGGATCCAGGTCTTGGGACTTGAAGACGCCCGTCTCGCACAGGGCCTCCGGGCTCCCGTAGGGCTCGTAGAGGATTTCCACAGGGTAGGTCTTCCCCTCTACGCTTATGATCGGGACTTCTTCCCCGAGGGCGGACTCGAAAAAGGCCTTAAACTTTTCCGAATCTATCGTGGCGCTGGTCACCACGAGCTTCAGATCGGGGCGCCGGGGGAGGATCTTGGCCATAAAGCCCAAGAGGAAGTCTATGTTGAGGCTCCTCTCGTGGGCCTCGTCTATCACTACTGCCCCGTAGCGCCTGAGCAGGGGATCGCGCCTGATTTCGGAGAGCAAAATCCCGTCGGTCACGATCTTGAGCTTGGTCCGGGGGCCGAGCTTCTCTTCGAACCTCACCTGGTACCCGACTTCGCCTCCCACCTCCGTCCCGATCTCCTTGGCCACCCTCGCGGCTATCTCCCTTGCGGCCACCCTCCTGGGCTGGGTGTGGACGATCTGGCCCTTGCCTTCGGCCCCGATCTCCAAAAGCATTTTCGGAAGCTGCGTTGTCTTGCCGCTCCCGGTCTGCCCCGAAAGGATAGTCACCTGGTGGGAGGAGACGGTGCTCTTTATAAGGTCCCGGGCTTTGGAGACCGGGAGGTCGGGGTAAGAGAACCCTACCTGCAAACTTCTATCACCCTGTAGCCCTTGCTGCTCTTTATCTTCCTGGCCTTCCATCCCTTTTCTTCCATCCAGTCCATGAGGGAGTCGGATCCCAAGTGCCGGCTGACGACGAGGTAGGCCTTCCCCCCCTCCTTCAGGCGCCCTATCCACGAAGCCAAAAGCCCCCTCATCGCTTCCTTTCCAATCCTTACGGGGGGGTTGGAGTAAATGAAGTCCAGCTCCGGGGGCTCTTCGCCCTCCTCCATGACCTCGACGTTTCCAAGCCCCAGCCTCTCGGCGTTTTCCCTGCAAAGTCCCAGGGCCCGCTCGTTTACATCCGCAGCCCATACGGTGCACGACGGGTTTTTCAGGGCCAGGTCCAGCGCCACGGCCCCCCAGCCGCATCCTAGGTCCAGCGCGTTGGAGCCGGGCGCGGGAGCCGGGGCGGATTTCAGGAGGACCTGGGTGCCCTTGTCGAGGGCGGAAGCGGAAAAGACGCCCCGATCCGTCAGGACCCTGACTTCCCTCCCTCCCAAATTGACGCAGATTTCCCTCTTTCTGCTTTCGCACGAGGGGTTTTTCTCAAAATACTGGTTCGACAAATTTTCTTTTTCTCTTTTTCGCGGCCCTCTCCGGGGCCGGATCCGGTTAGTAGTATTATGTAAATAATTTACAACATTTTTAATTGTGAGAGGTCTCCATGTACAATTCAAAGATCCATTCTACGAAATTGGCCATTATAGGGGCCGGAGCCGTCGGATCCACCGTGGCCTTCGCGGCCGCCCAAAAGGGCGTGGCCGACTCTATAGTCCTGGAAGACATAGATCTCAAGCGCGCTAAGGCCGAGGCCGCCGACATCCAGCACGGCCTGGCCTTCCTTCCCAAGGTCAGCCTGGACGCCTCCGACGACGTGGAAATCTGCAGGGGGGCGGATGTGGTCGTGGTCACGGCCGGGGCCCACCAGAAGCCCGGGCAGACCCGCCTGGACCTCGCAAAGTCGACGGTGTCGATGATGAAGGCGATAGTTCCGCCCCTCGTGAAGGTCGCCCCCGACGCGATCTACTTCCTCATCACCAACCCTGTAGACATCATCACCTACGCCACCCTGAAGCTCAGCGGCCTCGACGAGGGGCAGGTGTTCGGATCCGGGACCAACCTGGATTCCGCCCGCCTGAGGTTCCTGCTCTCCAAGCAGACCGGGGTGGACGTCAAAGACATCAACGCCTACATAGCCGGCGAGCACGGCGACAGCGAGGTGGC
>JAFYIA010000058.1 GCA_017538865.1 Aeriscardovia sp.
AATTCGCCCCGAAGACTTTGGCAACCCCTACCTCAAAAAAGCCGTCCAGTCCGGGCAAGGCATCAGGATTTTGAGGCAGGATCCTTGGGAGTGCCTAGTGAGCTTTATAATCTCGCAAAGGAAAAACATCCCGGCCATAAGCTCGTGCGTGGAAAAAATGAGCGAAGAAAGGGGCGAAGATATAGAAACCCCCATGGGCCCTGTAAAGGCCTTTCCAAGGCCCGAGCAGCTCCTAGAAGGCCTTGCGGCCTTCAGGCTCGGGTACCGCGAAGAATACGTCAAAAGGGCGGCCGAAGAAGTTGCACAGGGGGCGCTGGATCTTTCTTCCCTCTCTGGACTCAAAGACTTGGAGCTAAAGTCAAGGCTGAAAGAGGTGAAGGGGGTGGGGGAGAAAATCGCAAATTGCGTCTCCCTTTTCGCCTACCACAGGACGGCCTGCGCGCCGGTGGACGTGTGGATAGACAAAATCATAACTACCTGGTTCGGAGGAGAAAACCCGTTCCCGTCCCTAGGAGGCAAGGCCGGGATAATCCAGCAATACCTCTACTTCTACGCCCGATCTATCTAGGCCTTCTGCTGGCCGCCTCGTTTGCTTTCGCCGCAAGCTCGTCTATGCGCCCTAGAAGCGGAGAAGGGGACGGCAAGCGGGCTTCCCCGTACCGGTTGAGCTGGGCTTTTTCTATCAGGAAATCAGCCAGCTTCGGATTTTTCGACAGCACAGGCCCGTGAAGGTAAGTGCCTATGGCGTTATTCACTATGGCGCCGTCAACCCCGTCTTTGAGGTTGTTGCCGGCACCTGAGACTACCTTTCCAAGGGGCTGAAGAGGAGTTGAAAAATAGGTCTGTCCCGAGTGATTCTCATACCCCACGAGCCTGCCGAACCGGTCGGATTCTTCGACGAGGTTTCCTATAAGTCTGTCGGAGGTGGCCTCGGTATAAATGTCAAAGACGGATATGCCGGGAATCTTTTTCCCGGAATTTGTGAGGAAGTACCTGCCAAACAACTGGTACATTCCGCATATCATCAGCATTGGCACGCCGCTTGAAGCGAGAGCTCTCAGCTTTTCACTCCTTTTCTGAAGATCGCCGAAAATATTTTTCTGCCCTGAGTCTTGGCCGCCCCCACCCAGCACCATATCCACATGATCTGGAAAGGAATCCCCCGGATTGTAAAAATGCACCACGGGTTCGAACCCATAAAAGGCGAGCCTTTTTGAAATTACGAGGACATTGCCCATATCCCCATAAAAACTCATGTCATTGGTGTAAAGGGAAAGAACATCAATCCGCCGCATACAAGTCCCCTCCTTTGCTTTTATCCATTTCCAGAAGAATCTTCCTAAGTGAAAGCATGGAAGTATAACTGGAAAAGATCACCTTGTCATGCGGGCCCTCGAGAAAGTCTGAAAGGCTTTTTGACATGTCCAGATCGGCTTTTCTGACGTCCTTCCCGTTGTACTCGAGGCAGAGGGCCATATCAAAAGCCCTCTCCCCCGTCACATCCTTAATTTTCGACAAGTTTGAATAGTCGACGTCGTAGATCCAACTTACATCCCGCCCATCTGCGCTTTCGTCATTCAGGGCCACCATCACATCCCTGTCTTGAAGGGGGATGGCTCTGAGGGCCGAGGAGAATCCCACCGGATTTTTGACGAGCACCATTTTGACTTTAGAGCCTCTTATGCGGAACTCTTCGCCCCTTCCAAAGGCCGGCTTTACTTTTGAAACAGCCTCGGCCACAGATTTCGGGGAAAGATCGATAGATTTAAAGCGTCCTTCCTTGCCAATTTCTGGACAGCATTTTTCAATATTTAAAATTCCCGCTATGGCCGCGGCGGCATTTAGAAAGTTGAAGCTGCCTTCTACGCCCATCTCAAAGGAAAACTCTTTCCCTGCCACTTCAAACGAAGCCCTATCCCCAAAGGCCCCTTTCAAAACAACCGCGGCTTCGGCGTCAGGCGCTTTGGAAGAGACGCCTTGCCTCATGCAGATCAGATCTTCGTCTCTGGGAAATAGGGACGCTACTGCAGGATCGAAATCATAAAAGGAGACTTTCGCACCTCTCGCCAGGGAAGAAAAGCGTCTAACCCGTTCGTCCCCTCCGTTCAAGATAAGTCCCCTTGTCGCAGAAGATGCGACTTTTGCCAGCATAGATTCGACCGAATCCCTCTCTCCATACCGGTCGAGCTGATCCCTTGAGCAGTTCAATATGAGGGCGTAAGAAGGAGGAAATTGCCTGCAAAACACCGGAGCCCATGCCTCGTCGAGCTCGAAAATCCCTATATCGCAGGGGAGCTTGCCGGAGGGGGTAATGTGGGGCAAAAGGGAAGAAATGATGCCCCGGGTAAAATTCGCCCCCGAATCGTTTGTGACCACTTTCAGCCCTAAATCCTTTAAAGCCTGGGAGATCAGCCTGGCCGTCGTTGTCTTTCCGTTTGTGCCACAGACAATCATCGTCCCTAAAGGAAGCTGCCCGAGCGCGGAAGCCAAAAATCCTTTGTCCATTTTTTCGACGATCATCCCCGGCAGGGAATGGCCCCTTTTCAAAAGGCGGCAAGCCTTTTGAACGCCCTTTCCCGCAGCCACGCTAAGGGGAGAACACTTTTTTTTCATTTTTCATCTCCGATCCGCTTACTCAGTGAAAGACTAAAACTCCAAAAAATCCTATGAAATAAAAGCATAGGCTCAATAGGAAAGACGAAAAAGAATAGAAGAGGGCCTTTTTCCACCCTCCTTTGGGTCTTGCCAACAAAACTGTCGCGGTGCCGAGGACTGCAAAAGAGGAATATCCGCATAAAAACCCTGAGCACACGATCTTCATAAGGAGGGGGGAGGCTTCTAAGAGGGTGATCATTGCATTCAAGATTCCGCAGACAAGGCAGGCAATCAGGCTGGCGGCAAATATGCTGATAGCCCTGTTTCCCTTCAGATGCGAAAGAAGCCTGTCTTGGCAAAACCTGAGCACGGTGCCGAAGGCAGA
>JAFYIA010000008.1 GCA_017538865.1 Aeriscardovia sp.
CAGTTTGGTCTCTATCCTCTGCGCGCGTGGGAACCTTGAGGAGGCCTGCCCCCAGTACGAGAGGACCGGGGTGGACGCAGCTACGGTGCGCCAGTCGTTCTGCCAAGAGCGCTGCTGGTTGGCTGCCTGCGGATCGGATAACCGCTGAAAGCATCTAAGCGGGAAGCCGTCTCCAAGATTAGGGTTCCGTGCCTTTAAGGCAGTTAGGCCGCATCTAGAATAGGTGTTTGATAGACAGGACGTGGAAGGCCCGCAAGGGTTGGAGCTGACCTGCACTAACGGCCGAAAGGTTTTCTTCACTTTAACTTTTGCTTCGCGTCCTTTTTCCGGTCTTCATCCTCCCACTTTGCGGGAAGCAGCCTTTGCGGCAGTCATAGCGGCGGGGAAACACCCAGCATCCATTCCGAACCTGGTAGTTAAGCCCGCCAGCGGCGAGGGTACTGCGGTCGGCAGGCCGTGGGAGAGCAGCTCGCTGCCGCATTAAATTACGGGGCCCCTTCGGGGGCCCTTTTTTTATGCCTAAAGTACCCCCCCCCCCGGCCTTTTTTGATACACTTGATTAGTTGAAAAGTCGCTGGACGTAGGGGGCGAGCATGAGCAAAGGCAAGGGCGTCTTTAAAAAGAAGAGGACGAGGCTGATAGCGCTTCTGGCGGCCGCCTGCGCGTTTCTGGCGGTAGGCATCGGCGCCGGGGCCGCGGCGGCCTCGAGGGCGGCGACGGTGAAGAAGGAGGCCCAAGCCTCTAAAACCGTCTACCCTAAGGTGAGGACCATAAAGCCGGCGGATTCCAAGGCGGTTCTGGTTTCGGACAATCCCTGCGACACCATCTACACGCAGGCCAACGGCTACGGAAGCTGCAGGGACTTTGGGGTTTGGGATACTTTCAACTCTTCCGCCCAGGTCTTCAACAACGTGCAAAGCAGCCAGATTTACGGCGGCTGGGCAGGGCAGACGTTTAGCGCAAAAGTAACTTTAGGCGCAGGAATCTCCATGCCCATAATCGCCCCTATAGGCTTGTGGAACGGGACGGAATTTCAAAATCCCAACACTATGACACCCGGACAGATCGAAGAGGCCATGCTAAACGGCGACTACATGGGGGCCATAGCTGTAGCCCCCGTCGACAGCGCGGCTAAATACCACTCCTTCCTCGGGGGCGTTTCCTATGACGGGCAGCTTATTACGGCCATGAGCGACCCCAAGACGGGGTACCTTGCCTCAAGCTCCGGCCAAAGCCTATTGCATAATATCGGCCTGGATCAGAAGGGCTTCGGCTATACCTTCAACCCCGAAAGCATCCAGTATGAGTTTCAGAACGACTGCAATAACAGCAATATACTCAACAACTCCTACTTTGCGAAAATGGCCTCCCTTAGCACAGCCCAGCTGCAATCGGTCCTACATGAACTCCTCTTCAGTCAGGAGGGCCTCTACACTACCGACGAGGAGTTCTACTCCTCAATCCCCGATTCGGGCGTTGAAACGGAGCTTTCCAACCTGAAGACCGAAGGGGAGAACCTCGAAAGCCCGACCGTGGTCAAGGAATACCAGGCGGCTTTCGATGCCTATAAGGCGGCAGCAGAGAAGTACGGCGTCACCTCCTCCACCTCCCACACCTCCACAGCCTACCAGGAGGCCAAGGAGGCGTACCTGAATGCCCTGGGCCAGGATGCCTCAAAGGACCAGCCCCTCCTCTGCCTGGCCGCATGGGACCAGAACGTGGGCTACACTTCCTTCCCCAGGACAGAGAGCCTGTACATGCAGGGTTCGAACGTCTCCGGCGGCGCCTTCGAGGGGGGGACCTCCACCACTTACCCTTACGCTTTCTGGGGCGCGGGCCCTTCTTACCAGGGGTCTTCCGACGCGGCCGACTCCACCCTCGCCATGACTGTCACGGGTGTAGCGACCAGCTTTCTCGCTTTGACACTGGGCGGCAATTCGAACTCTGTCAGTCAAAGCAATGCGGGGATTTACCTGATGGCCATGTACAACACCAATCAGACGGCCGGCACTTACTCCTCCCAGGGAGGGCAGGTGACGGTAAACGTAAAGCCCACCTCCTCCACAATAGACAACGGGACTTATCTGCAGATTAGTTTCCGCTCCCTTGGACAGAGCTACACGGACGTCAATCCGACCTCGGGAGTGACGCTCTCCACCTCCTCCCCTTCTTCTGACGGTCTTTACTTTCAGGCGGTCTCCCAGTCGGGAGAGCGCCTGAAGAGCGTGAAGATGGAGCTTATCCCGGAGGGGGGGCACTTCTTTGGCAGCTGGGGAGGGGGCAAGACGCCCATCATCCCTGCCACAAACTCTGCCCCTTCGACAGTCGATGGGGAGCAGATCTGGGCGGATTCCGGCAATACCTACTGGGCGGGCCTCTACAATCCCGTGGCTTTCACTATCCAATCCTTAACTTCCCAGCCGGGCTGGTTCGATCTTTCCGGCGTGGGAGAAGGCACGTACGACGTCAAGATCCTAGGGGGTACTACCGAAAAGGGAAAGCAGGTTTCTTACGGCTCCTATTACCAGGAGCCCACCTTCCAGATCCATGCCGAGTCTTACTCTTCGCCTGAGACGATTGCAGCCGTCACCGACCCCTGCGGGTTCGTGAACCCCTCCCAAGACGAGGTCGTAGTGGGGGCGGCCAACCCCTCCTCTTCCATCACCAAGGGCGCCGTCGCCCCCAAGAGCGGGACGAGCGACCCATGGACGGCCACAGTGGGAAAGGGCAACCCCTTCACCTACCAGGCCGAGGCCTACATGCCCTTCGACCTTTCGGGGCAGAAGAACAACTCCGGAGATTCCGCTTCTTCTTCCCCCCTCACTTTCACCCTCTCTTCTCTCCCCGCGGGAGAAAAGCTTGTGTCGGGCAGCGTCGAAGTGAACGGGAAGTCTTTGAGCAGCCTGGGGGTGACCCCCTCCTCTTCTTCTTCCCCTCTCAAATTCACCCTCTCCCCTTCAGACATTTCCACCGCAGGCTCCCAGGGCGGGACCGTTGAAGTCACTTGGCAGGCTTACCTCGATACCTCCTGGGCTTCTCCGGGCTCTCCCACCTACGAGTTCGACTACCAGGCCTACAGCGCTAAAAATTCCGGGGATGCCGCGCAGGATCTGGACCCTGTCGCCACCGACGGCCCCGCCGACGACTCCGTCCCCTCCTCCCTCTCGGTTTCAGGCAACTCTTCCGAGACGGGCCTGTGGTTTAAGGACTTGGACGCCGATGGGGCGTCCTCCACGGGGGCGCAGTTTTCGGTCCAGAACTCTTCCGGCCAGTACCTGAACGAGGATCTTGGAAAAGGCTTTTCCGGCTGGAGCTGGACTTCGAACCCGCAGGACTTTTCCTACAACCCTTCCGGCAATTCGGATAAGGGCCTCTTCTCCTTCGGAGGCCTTCCCGACGGCACTTATTACATCACCTTGACCAAGTGGCCGGAGAAGATGATGGATGCCACCAAGGGTGCCGGGCAGGATGAAAGTAACGGCTACAACAACTGGGCCGGGGCTCCCTACCCGATGGCTCTCGGCACCGCATCTGCTGCCACCGACAGCTTCCAGGTCGTACTCTCCTACTCTTCCCCTGAGGATATGAGCTCCATAAACGACCCCGCGGGCCTTGTCGACCACGCTTCCGACTCCATGTACTCTCTGGCTCCGGTAGAGATGGCCAACGGATCGGCCAAAGCCGCATCCGGATTCGAATCTTTCACCCCCTCCTCTTCCCCCACCGAGACCGTGGGCGCAGACAACTGGTTCTACGAGGGCTGGAAGGGGTACCTGCCCTTCTCTTCCATCAACCCTTACAATTCCAGCTTGAATTCCGGACTCCAGGTTTCCTTCCCCGAGGCGGACGGGGGGCTTGGCAACGGCGGCAATTCCACCGGCCTCAAGATGTATAACGTCAAGACGTCCGCGGTCGGCGCAGCCCCCGAGGCTTCCACTGTGTACATCGCCGGGGAGCCCTTGAGCTCTATCCCCTCTTCCGACCTTACCGTCACCTCTTCCGGAGGGGATTACACCATCTCTATTTCGCCTTCTGGGCTTTCCTGGCTTGAAAACAACGGCTATAACGTGATGGGCGACCGCCTTTCCGACACTCCTGGGACAAACCGGGAGATCTACATCGCCTTCCCCGCCGTCATGACTACTTCCTTTAAGGAGGGCGGCAAGTTCCAGCAGTGGATGAGCCTGGGAGAGGACGCCTCCTGGTGGACGCAGTCCCAGCCCTGGGGCGTGTACTCCTCCCCCCTCTACACCAACGGCCCCGCCGATAACTCCCTGCCTTCCTCCCTTTCCATGTCTTCTAATTCCTCTGAGACGGGCCTCTGGTTCCAGAGCCTTTGGTGGGGGAGGAACACTCCCGCCACGGGCGCCAAGTTCACAGTTTCCCAGGTCCAGAACGGAAAGACCGAGTACCTCACTCCCGTAAAGGACTCTTCCGGGTTTACGGGGTGGAGCTGGGAAGATTCCCCCTATGACTTTTCGGAGCAGGACTCTAAGGCCTACTTCTCCTTCGGGGGCCTTGCCACCGGCACCTACACCGTGACCGAGGTCAGCCCCGCCTCTGGCGCCTCATCCTCCAAGCCCGGCATCTCTTTTACCGCCTACCTTCCCTACTCCTCCCACGAGACCATAACGTCCGTATCCGACCCCCTAAACCTCCTCGAGCCCTCGAAGGGGGTAGTTTACAACGTCGTCCTGCTCTCCCGCCTCCCCTTCACCGGGGGCCGCTGGGTCCTCGCCCTCTCGGGTGCGGCGGTGCTGCTCTTTGTGGCCGGCGGGGCGCTGTTCCTCCTTCGCAAGAGGAGGGCGTAGGTAGATGGCCTGGGCCGCCCTATGCGTCTGGGTCCTCGTGATCCTCTTTGTGGGGGCCTTGGTCATGTGGGCGGCGGCGAGGGAGTCCTCCTCCGCCTTCCTCTCTTCTCTAATCCCGGGCTCTTTGGCCTGGCAGAAAAAGAGGAGGAAGGCGGAGGAGACCAGACGCGGCAAGGCCAGGATCGTGGGTTCCTTTAAGATCCCCCCTTCTTCCCGCCCTTCTTCCCCCTCCCCCGCCGGGCGCAGGGTCCTGGCCACCTCCTCCTCCGTGATAGAGGTAAAGTCCCTGAAGGCCCCCTCTTCCCCTCCCCTTCCCAAAAGGGAGGAAGATCCGCCCCTCCCCAAGGCCTGAAAGCCCCCCTTTTTAAGGGGGCTTTCCCTTTTTTACCCCCCTCCTCTTTGCTAGACTTGTACCTAGCGGCGCTTTAGTGCGCCAAGTTTTCCTTTAACTCCGGAGAAGAAAAAATGAAAACTAGCAAGAAAACAAAGAAGCTTTTGGGCGGCATAGCCATAGCCGCCGTATCTTTGGGCTGCCTGGGCCTGGCGGGAATCGCCAACGCCGCCAAGGTCAGCGGCACCACGACCGGCAACACCTCGCCTACTGCCTCGACCGGCGGCGGATCCTCTGCCACCACCTACCCCTACTACCCCTCCAAGACCGGGGCTAATGCCATTCAGAACCCCACAGGCGGCACTACTAAGATCACTTTCAACGTTTCCGCAGCTCAGGGTGACACCCTTTCCCAACACAAGCTCTACTACGTTCAGATAGGCTCGTACTTTGCCACCGGCTCCTCCGACTTCCAGGTCGTCTCTTCTTCCCAGGACGCGGCCAACGCCATAGGGGCCTGGGCCAAGGACTACTCCGCCACTTCCAGCTACGACACCTCCGACGGAGACCCCTTGACCTGGCTGCTCACCGGAGACAACGGCTCAAGCTACCTGGGGACCGACCTTTCCGGCCAGGCTACAGATTCTCTCTCTATGGCCGTCCGCGCCCTTGCCAACTCCCTCTCCAATCAGACCACCATGGGCACTGACCCCGCCACCGACCCCATGCTGGGCACTCCCACGCTGATGACGCTTTCCACCCCCACCCAGAGCACTACTTCGCCAAAGTACTACGAAGAGACCTGGGACGCCCCCGCCCCCGGCATCTACCTCGTTTTGGACCAGGACGGCAGCGGCAACAACGCCGCGCTGCCTATGATTGTGGCCACCGAGCCCGGAGGGAGCTTCACGGTCCCCAGCAATATGAGCAGCCTCATCACCAATAGCGTCGCCCTCAAGACCCAGGACCCCCAGGCCGCGCCTGACAAGCAGTTTGTGATGGACGCCAAGGGCAGCTCCAACCCCGTGGCCTGGATCGGCAGAGGCTCTAGCGCCACCGTTTCCGGAGGCGCCTTGAGCCAGACCGCCTCCAGCACCGTGGGGCAGGCAAACGCCATGACCTACCAGGTCGCCGGAATCTTCCCGAACTACACGGGGTATCAGTCTTACACCTACTCCTTTGTCGATAACCCTGGAACGGGCTTGACCCTGAACATCGCGGGTGGAAACCAGCTCGACGTGGCGGGCGTGGCCCTCTCCACCCTTATGGGTAAGGTATCTGCGAAAGACGTAACCGTTACTGAGACCTTCCCTTCCGGAAATTCCAATAGCACCATCACTGCCGATTCCGCTTCCGCTCTCGACAACCTTAAGGTCCTCCCCGGAGGGAGTGGAGCCCAGCTCAAAGTCACTTTGAACCTGGCGGCCCTCGAGGAGCTTGTGACCCTGGGTGCCAAGTCCACTTCCATCACCACAAACGACGGGATCAACGACGGCAGTGCGCTCACCACCTACACCGTGCACACCCCCGCCAGCGGCACTGAGGGCCAGGACGGCGGAGCCACTTCTTGGACGGGCCAGACTTCCCCCGCCCAGTACTTTGGCCTCGACTACACGGCTTATCTCAACTCCAAGCTCACCACCACTACCTCCGGCACCGCCCAGGCCACCAATACCGCCTCCGTCATAAACAACGGCGAGCAATCCGGCAATTCCTCAACAGTCCCTCTGACTTCCAGCGGAACCTATAACGGCACCAACGACGGCAAGTCCACCGTTAACTCCTCCGGCGACACCACTACCAGCAACACCAACCCCGGAACGACCACCCAGACGTCCCCGAGCAACCCCACGAGCGGAACCACGAATGGCGTCCCCAACAAGGATGCCATCGGGGCCGGGCTCACCTGGATGAAGATCTGGGGATCTGGCCAGGTTGCAACCGGAGCCACCTTCACGGTTCAAAACGACACCCAGGGCAGCCAATACTACGGGCAGTACCTCTACGACACCGGCTTTGGCTGGGGCTGGACCAGCGAAGCTGGGGCCGAGATCTTCGGGGCCACCACGCTCGATTCTTCGACCACCCAGCAGGCTAAGGGCGGCCTCTTCCAGATTTCCGGCCTCGGCGCCGGCACCTATACGGTGAAGGAGCACCAGGGCGCTGCCTACCAGAAGGGCGGCCAGACCGTACACACTACCATCCTCCCCTCCGCCAACATCACCATTGCGGCGGGCCAGGCGGAAAAGATGGTGGCCGACAACGGCTACAATCTCGTCAACAACACCCCTGACGGCAACCCCTTCAATTCCGTCCACTACGACACGATTGAGAACGTCAAGTCCCTCACCGGCCTGCCCCTTACCGGCGGCGCCGGAATCTTGACCGGGGTCATCGCCGCGGTCCTGCTCTTCGGCACCGCGGGCATCGTGCTCGTAGTCTACAGGAGGCGCAAGAGCCAGGAGGACTAACCTCTCTCTTTAAGGCTTAGCCTTCGGCCCCCTCCGGGGGCCTTTTTTGTTGCCCTTTAAGAGGGCAAAGGAGGCTAGACTTTAAGTAACCGGGGCTCCGGCCCCTTTCGCTTTTAAGGAGGCAAAGTGGAAAAACAACAGGAACCTTTCCCCTTCCTTCCCCGATCCGAAGAGGCGGAGAGGGGAGCTTTGGGGGGGATGATGCTCTCCCCCGACGCCGCGGGCGAGATCTCCTCCCTCCTCTCCCCCGAGGACTTCTTCCCCTCGCCCCGCCAGCACTCCGAAATCTTCAGGGCCGCGAGGGATCTTTTCGAAGAGGGCAAGGACCCCGACCTCGTCCTCGTCTCCTCGCTCCTTTCTTCCAGGGGCGTCCTTGCCAAGATCGAGGGGGGCGCGGCCTACCTGGCCGACCTCGTCTCTTCCCTCCCTTCCGCCACCAACGCCCTCGAGTACGCCAGAAAAGTCAAGGACTTTTCCCTGCTGCGCAAGGTGGTGGAGTGCGGGAAGAGGATAGAGCAGATAGGCCTAGAATCCGAGGACGCCCAGAGGGCCGCCTCCCTCGCCCAGGGCGAGGCCCTGGCGCTGGGGGAGGAAGCCTCATGGAGGGAGGTGGAGAGCGCGGGGGAGGTGGCGAGGAGGGCCGCCTCCCTGCTCAAGGAGGGGGACGAGGGCCCCTTTGCCCTCACGGGCTTTAGGGACTTGGATTCATGCCTGCAGGGCTTCCGTCCAGGACAGCTCATAGTGGTGGCGGGCCGCCCCGGCATGGGCAAAAGCGCCCTGGCCTCGGGCTTTGCCCTGAAGGCCGCCTCCCAGGGCCTGCCCGCGCTCTTCTTCTCCCTGGAGATGGGCAAAGACGAGGTGGCCAAGAGGATGCTCTCTTCTTTGGGCCAGATCAGCTTTGAAAAGCTGGAGAGGGGGGTGGTGGAAGGGCAGCAGGACTTGGAGAAGCTCGAAGAGGGGCTTAGCGCCCTCTCCTCCCTCCCCGTCTTTTTGGACGATTCTGCCGACCTTTCGCTCCTCGAAATCCGCACCAAGTGCAGGAGGCAGAAGGCCAAGGGGGGCCTCGGGATGGTGGTCGTAGACTACCTCCAGCTCCTCTCCTCCCCCCGCCCCCAGGAAAACAGGCAGCAGGAGATTTCCGGGTTCTCGAGGGCTTTAAAGATGCTTTCAAAGGAGCTGGAAGTTCCCGTGGTGGCCCTTTCCCAGCTCAACCGCGCCCCCGAGATGAGGGAGGGAAAAAGGCCCCAGCTTTCAGACCTTAGGGAATCTGGCTCTATCGAGCAGGACGCGGACGTGGTGCTGCTCTTGAACCGACCCGATGCCTACAACCCCGATGACAGGCCCGGGGAGGCGGAAGTGATAGTGGCAAAGCACCGCAACGGCAAGGTCGGCTCCTTCTGGCTGGAGTTCGAGGGGGACTTTGCCAGGTTCTCCGACCCCCAGAGGGGGTTTTAAGGGAATAAAATAATCCCTATAGAGACATTTTGAGGGGAGAAGGGATGAAGAGGGGAAAGAAGATCTGGGCCCTTCTGGCGGCAGGGGCGGCCCTTGTAGGCTGCATGGGGCTTTCCGGGACGGCGGACGCCGCTTCCCTGCCCAAGGCCCAAGCCTCCTCCTCCCAAGAGAAAGCCAGGGCCTCCCTTCAGTGGAAGGCCTTGAAGGCCGAGGAGAAGAAGATCCTGGCCCAAAGGAGGGAAGAGGAAGAAAAAAAGAAGCTCCTTTCCTCAAAGAAGGAAGAGGAAGAAAGGCTCCAAGAGGAGAGGAAAGAAGCAAGGGGGCTAGAGAAAAAAGGGAAGCGCCAGGCGAACCTGCTTGAAACTTCCCCCTCGGGGGAGACGACCCAAAACGCCTCCGTCATCGGGGGAGGGGAGTGGAGCGGCGGCGTAGCCAACCCGGATACGGCCTCCGTTTCCTCTTCCCCCTCCCCTTCCATCCCCTCTTCAAACTCTATAACCCTCCAGGTCTCCTCCCCGCTCTACTGGGTCCCCTTCTACTTTGAAGGCGGCTCCCTCCCCGCGACTTCCTCGGGCTCCCTTGACGAGGCCGAGGTAAAAAATTGGGTCCTGAGCGGGAACTTCGCGTCCGGGGCGTACATAGGGCTGCAGGACACTTCTGTTCTCCAAGCAGGCCCCTTCGTGCAGGGCGCAGGTGCCGGATCTGTTTCAAAGGCAAACGGGGGGCCGGGGTTCCAGTTCCCCTTCTTCGGCGGGGTCGACCCCGAGACCGGGAAATTGGTTAGCGGCGGGATTACGACGGCCCCTGCCAGCTACTTTGTCGTGTCGTCCTCCCCGGGCTCCCAGACTTTCGAGGCCTATGCCGTCTCTTCCTGCATTGACAATTCTTCCCTCCCCTCCATCGGGGAGACTGCAGACTCCCTCCTCGGCGTCTCTTCCCCCTCCCCCTCTTCCTGCCTCGCCGCCTTCCAGAAGAACGCCGAGGCCAAAGCCGAGATAGGCGGGGCGTCCTACGACCTCCTCTCCTACCAGGGGCTCTCCTCCCTTTTGAAGGTCCTCGACTACGACATTCCCTCCAACCCCGCCACGGGCTACCAGGGGCCGGGCTACCAGGGGCCCGTCACCGTGACGGTGGGCCTCAGCCCGGCGTTAATGCAGCTTATCAACGCCTACAACGCATGGTGGGGTCCTAATTTTTCCTACGAGCTCGACGTCTTCGATCCCGATTCCCCGCAGGAAGGGTACGTCTCGGGGGAAGGGGCGAAATGGGTGTTTAACCCCAGCCTTTACACGGCGCACTTTAAGGCCGTCTCAGAGGACGGGGAGCCCCTGAAGAAGGTATGTGTCTCGATTCAGACTGACTTTAATTACGAGGATAACCTCAACTTCAACGATGAGCCTGGAGTTTCAGATCCAGAGTGGTGGAGTTGGAATTTGTACCTTGTGCCGGGCTATTGGGATCCCGAAAATATTAACAGCTCCACCCTTAACAACTACTACAACAACTACGCCAGCGCCTACGACAGCCTGGGCGTTCCCCCGTCATCCCCTCCTTACAAGCAGTTCGGATGGATCAATAGTACAAATACATATGGTGATTTTAGTTGGGAGGGGGTCACGTTTATCCTGAACTGCGTTCCGGGAGAGCCGGGGGAGTTCGAACTCCCAAAGCTCCCCACGGGAACGTATTTTGTTTATCTTTTTGAGTGGGGATCGGCTTACGCGGAAGACGGCGACCTCACACTTTCTCTCTCTCTTGGGGGTTCGGGGGGCGAAACTATTGCTGCCCAGGATGATCCTGACGGCTGCGTAAATTCTTCCACCCAAACCGTGGTCATGGAGACCCACAACCCCTTCGCGGAGGTCTTGAACTCCAAGGGCGGGGCCGAGGAGAGCCAGAGCATCCCCTTGGAGTACGGAAAAGGCCACACCTTCACCTACCAGCTCCAGACCTACCTGCCCTATTCGGCCCCCTTCTCGGTGTCTTTCAACCCGGGGTCCTCCTACGGCATAGACCTAAATGA
>JAFYIA010000059.1 GCA_017538865.1 Aeriscardovia sp.
CCTGGGATCCTATGTGCGCGACATCATCCGCCGCAACCCCGGCATCTTCCGCCTCTTCGGGCCCGACGAGACCGCTTCCAACAGGCTTAACGCCGTCTATGAAGTGACGGGCAAGCAGTGGAACGGCCTCTACGAGGACGAGCAGGTAGACGAATCCATGGGCGCCTCCGGAGCCGTGATAGAGCAGCTCAGCGAACACCAGATGGAAGGCCTGCTCGAGGGCTACATCCTCACCGGCAGGAACGGGATGTGGAGCTCTTACGAGTCTTTTGCGCACGTGGTGGATTCCATGATCAACCAGCACGCAAAGTGGCTTGAGCAGATAAAGAAGATATCGTGGAGGAAGCCTCTACCCTCCCTCAACCTCCTCCTCTCTTCCCACGTTTGGAGGCAGGATCACAACGGGTTCACCCACCAGGATCCCGGCATCATCGACATCTTCCTGAACAAGAACTTCAACAACGACCACGTGGTCGACGTCTACTTTGCAGTAGACCCCAACACCCTCCTGGCCATAGCCGAGAAGTCCTTCAAGTCCGAAAACAAGATAAACGCCATCGTGGCCGGAAAGCAGCTCAACTTCTGCTACCTGACGATGGAGGAGGCCAAGGCCGAAGTCGAGAAGGGCCTCGGAGAGTGGAAATGGGCCTCCAACTGCCGGAAGGGCGAAGAAGAGATAGTCCTCGTGAGCGCCGGGGACATCCCCACCCAGGAGATCTTGGCCGCGAGCTGCATCCTCAATGCCGAGGGCGTCAAGTACAGGGTGGTAAACATTCTGAACCTTTTGAAGATCCAGAACTGCGAGGAAAACGACGAAGCCATAAGCGATGAGGAGTTCAAGGAGATCTTCTCCGAAGACAAGCCCGTGCTCTTCGCTTACCACTCCTATCCGAGGGAGATTTACTCCCTCATCCACGGCCGCCCGGGCTGCGGCAACTGGAAGGTCATGGGCTACAGCGAACGCGGCTCCATCACCACCCCCTTCGACATGCTCAGGTCCAACGACATGGACCGCTACCACCTGGCCGCCCTCGCCCTCGAAATGATCGGAGGCGAAAAGAAGGAGAGCATCGCGAAGCTCGAGGCCAAGAGGCAGGAGGCCTGGGAGTTTGCGAAGGCGAACGGGTTCGACATCGACGACTACGCCAACTGGCACTGGGGCGAGGTGAAAGAATCCGACCTTGTGGGCATGGGCTCCTCCATATCCCACGAACACGGATCTTCTGCCCAAGGCCACGCGGATCCTTCACAAAAGTAGGGGCTTTGTGAAGCGGGCCCGGAGGCTTCCGGGCTTTTGCTTTATCTTTTAATCCCCTCGTGCTAGACATACGTATATGAAGCAATCTTCTTCCAACCGTATAGAGCTCACAGACCGGGTCTTTCTGTATTCTCCGGCCGGAGGATGGGGCAGGGACGTGGTAGCCGCAGGGCTTTTAAAGACCCTTTCCAAGCGGCATCCCGCCGTGACCTTCTTTCAGCCCCTCTACAGGCAGGAGGGGCCCCTCAGGCTCCTTTCGGCCGCCGCCGGGGCCCTCATGCTCGAGGCCGGGAAATTGGAGGAGCACGAGGGGGTAGGGGAAGAAGCCTACTACGCAAACGAGCCCCTGAGCCGCAGGGAGATAGTGACGAAGTTCTACGACTCCCCGGCGGTGAAAAAGGCGGACTTCGCCTTGGTGATAGGATCCAACCATTCGAAGGTGGCCCATCCCAGCAAGATGTATACCGACGCGTCGCTGTCTGCGGACCTTCAGTGCCCCGTGCTGTTGTCGGTGAGCGGGGAGGGGCGAAACGCCCACGAAGTGGCCGAGAGCATCAAGGCGTGCGCCAGGACTGTGCAGGAAAAAGGGAGCAAGATCTTGGGGGCCTTCGTCTCCCCTTCGGCCGCCGGAATAGAGGAACAGGTGCGGATAGAGCTCGTGGACCTCTCGATCCCCGTCTGGTTCATAGGCCGCGTCGAAGAAAAGGGGGGCACGAAGGAAGAGGCCCTAGCCTGCTTTGAAGCGTGCCAAAGGGGGATGGATGAAGAAGAGCTCTTCAGGGCCCTCTCCCGGCCCTTTACGGCCCCCGTCACTCCGGCATGCTTCCAGTACTCCCTTTTGAGGCGGGCCGCCGAAAAGAAGAAGACGATAGTCCTTCCCGAGGGTGGGGAGGAAAGGGTCCTGCGCGCGGCCGACTACGTGCTCTCCCACGACGCTGCAAAAATCATCCTCCTGGGGGAGGAGGAGTACGTGAGGAGGCGCGCCTCAAACATCGACCTCAGCTTCATTTCCAAAGCCAAGATCATCTCCATGGAAGACGAGGCCCTGAAAGGGAAGCTGGAAGGGGAGATGAAGAAGATCCTCCCCCTCAAGGACGAAGAGGTGGAAGAGCTCATGAAGGACCCATCGTACTTCGGGACGATGCTGGTAAAGAGCGGCATGGCGGACGGGATGGTCTCCGGAGCCGTGCATCCCACGGCGCAGACCGTACGACCCGCCCTTAGGATCATCCGCACCAAGCCCGGGGTTCCGATAGTGTCGGGGTCGATGCTTATGTGCATGGAAGATCACGTCGACATCTACGCCGACGTAGCCATAGTCCCGAACCCCACGCCCTCCCAGCTCGCCCTCATCGCCTCCCAGACCTGCAAAACGGCGAAGATGGTGGGAATAGACCCCATTGTAGGGTTTTTGTCCTATTCCACCCTGGGATCCGGGAAGGGAAAGGACGTGGAAATGGTAAAGGAGGCGGTGGAGGAGTTCAGGGCCTCCTCCCCCAAGGCCCCCTTCGTCGGCCCCATACAGTTCGATGCCGCCTGCAGCCCGCAGGTGGGCCGCCTCAAGGCCCCAGGAAACCCTGTGGCGGGGCGGGTGAGCGCCTATATCTGCCCGGATTTGGATTCGGGTAACATCCTTTACAAGGCCGTGGAAAGGACCGGGGGCGCCACGGCCATAGGGCCAATACTCCAGGGGCTCTGCAAGCCCGTAAACGACCTGTCTAGGGGATCGACCATGTGGGACATAGTCAACACTATTGCAATCACAGCCCTGACCTGCGAAGAGGAAGATGATGAGTGAAAACATTTTGGTAATAAATTCAGGTTCAAGCTCCGTAAAGTACCAGCTTTTGGATATGGCCAAAAGGGAAGTGCTGGCAAAGGGCGAAGTGGAGAAGATAGGGCTGGAAGGAAGCCTCGTCACCCACGAAGTCGGGGGATGGGTAGAGGTGAAGGGCGGAGAGATCTGCGATCACTTCGCCGCTTTCAAGGCCATCCTGGACTGCTTCAAGGAGTTCGGACCCGACCTGGAAAAGGCCGGGGTAAAGGCCGTTGGGCACAGGATCGTCCAGGGCGCCGACGTCTTTCCCGGACCCGCCCTCATAGATGACGCGGTCCTCCAGCAGATCTGGGACCTCTCGGCCCTGGCCCCCCTGCACAACGGGCCTGCGGCCAGGGGGATAGAGATAATGCGGAGCCTCCTTCCGGGCGTCCCCCAGGTGGCGGTCTTCGACACCTCCTTCTTCTTCGACCTCCCCAAAGAGGCCAGGACCTACGCGCTCAAGAAGGAAGTGGCGGAAAAGTACCGCATCTACCGCTACGGGGCCCACGGCATAAGCCACAGGTACGTGGGAAGCAAGGTGCGCTCCATGCTCTCCGAGGAGGGGAAGGACTTTTGTCAGATAGTCCTTCACCTTGGCAACGGCGCCAGCTGCAGCGCCCAGGTGAACGACAAGGCCGTGGAGACCTCGATGAGGCTCACCCCCTTGGAGGGCCTAGTAATGGGCACTCGCAGCGGAGACATCGACCCTGCCACCGCCGTCTACCTTTTGAAAAACTCACCCTACACTCCGGAGGGAATCGAAAAGCTCTTCAACGCCGAAAGCGGCCTCAAGGGGCTGTGCGGGCACAGCGACATGAGGGAGGTAGAAAAGCTCTACAATGCGGGCGATCCGGATGCCACTCTCGCCGTAAAGGTCTTCTGCCACAGGATCGTCAGCTATGTCGGCGCTTACTGGGCGCAGATGGGGTCTTTGCAGGCCCTGACTTTCACCGCCGGAATAGGGGAGCACCAGGCCTTTGTGAGAAGGATTGTGGCTGAAAAGCTCGCACCCTTCGGGGTAAAGCTGGACGAGGAAAAGAACCAGAGCGGGCCCAAAGACCGGATCATCTCCGCCGAAGGGAGCTCGGTCAAGGTCCTGGTAATCCACACCGACGAGGAGCTGTCCATAGCCGAGCAGACCCTCAGCCTCGTCTCCTCGCTCTAAAGGATGCCCTCCCCCTAGAGGGCCTATAGTATAATGTTGTAAGATTTCGGGGCGTAGCGCAGGTGGTAGCGCGCTTGCTTTGGGGGCAAGATGTCGCAGGTTCGAGTCCTGTCGCCCCGACTTTTTATATAAACGCTTCCGCCCAGGGGTCGGTGTTGCGCTCCAGGAGGCGGAGCTGTGCGCGCCCTTCGAACTTTTTTTCAGCGTCTTCGAGCGCGAAGTCGAACCACGGGGATTCCGAGCTGAAGTGGGAGACGTCTACGAGCCCCATTTTCCGTCCGAGGGCCTCAAGCCTCTGCATGAAGTCCAGGGCCGGGTGGTGGCGAAGGTCGCTTGTGAGGAAGACGTCCGCCTCGGACTCGAGGGCCTGCTCGAAAAAGCCGTCACCGGCCCCGCTCATCACTGCCACCCTTTTTACCCGCATCTTCGGGTCCCCTGCGAGCTTTACCCCCTGCACAGTTTTTGGGAGCTCTTCCAGGCTCATCTTTGCAAACTCTTCCAGGTTCATCTCATGCTCCAGCTCGCCCACCCTTCCAAGGCCTGCGGGGGCTCCGCCGACGAGGCCCTTGGATTCGATCGGCAGGGCTTCCAGGAGGCCCAGCCTTGCACACAGGGCCTCGTTCGTGCCCCGGGGCGCGGCGTCGACGTTGGTATGCCCTACCCAGAGGGCGCATCCCGCGCGAAGGAGGATCGAGGCCGCGCGGCCGTGCGGGTCGGTAGAGGGGAGGAGGTGCACGGCCCTAAAAAAGAGGGGGTGGTGGGTCACCAAGAGATCGGCCCCCCACTCGGCAGCCTCTTTTGCGACCTCGATAGTGGGGTCGAGGGCGAAGCAGATCTTTTTGCACTCCCCTTCCAGATTCCCTAATGCCAGACCCGGGTGGTCCCACTCCTCCCTAAGATCCAGGGGATACATCTCTTCCAGCCCTTTAACGGCGTCTTTTACCTTCATCTTCCCTCCTAGTGCGCGGCCTGCTGCCAGTTTTCGCCCCAGCCCATGGAGACGGTGAGGGGGACTTTTAGCTCCCTGGCGCCCTCCATTGCCATGCGTATGGATTCTCCCGCCTCTTCTTCTTCTCCGGGGGCCACCTCCACCAAAAGCTCGTCATGGATCTGTAAGACGATGCGGCTCTTTAGGCCCCTCTCTTCCAGGGCTTTTGCGGCCCTTATCATGGCGAGCTTCATTATGTCTGCGGCGGAGCCCTGTATGGGGGCGTTCCTCGCAGACCTCTCGGCGGCCCTGCGGGCCTGGGGGGAGGGGGAGAGGAGATCGGGAAAATAGCGCCTCCGGCCCAAGATCGTCTCGCTGTAGCCCCTTCGGGAAGCCTCTTCGGTTTGAAGGTCCAGGTACTTTTTCACGGACCCGAAGATCGAAAAGTACTTTTCCTCCAGCTTTTTGGCTTCCTTTTGGGGGATGTGGAGGCGGGAAGCCAGCCCGAAGGCGCTCAGGCCGTAAGCCAGCCCGTAGCTGACCTGCTTTACGCTCGCCCTTTCGTCGGGCGTAACTTCCTCCTCCGGCACGCCGTAGACGAGGTGGGCGATGTATTTGTGGAAGTCGCCCCCGGCCTTGAAGGCCTCTATCAGCTTTTCGTCCCCCGACAGGTCGGCCATAATCCTCAGCTCTATCTGGGAGTAGTCGCAGCTCAAAAGCTTCCAGCCCTCCGGGGCCACGAAGGCGGAGCGGATCTGCCTCCCCTCTTCGGTCCTGTTGGGGATCGTCTGGAGGTTGGGGTCTTGCGAGGCAATCCTCCCCGTCCCAGTGGACTTCTGGTCGAAAGTCGAGTAGATCCTTCCGTCGGAAGAGACCGCCTTCAAGAGGGAGGAAGCGATTTCTGATAGCTTCCCCTCCTCCCTGAATTTCAAAAGCGCCTGGATGAATTTTTCCTCCGGCCCCTCGGGATCCACCGCGGCCGAGATCTTCTCGAGGGCCTCGGCCGAGGTGCTCCGCCCCTTCCCCTTGATCTTGAACTCCCCGTAAAGCACGTTCGCCACCTGCTTGGGGCTGTTCAGGTTCACTTCTTCATGCCCGAAGCCCAAAGCCTCCATGGCCAGGGCGGAGGAGAGGGAGCGCTGGGAATCGAAAAACCCCTTCATCTCTTCGAGGGCGGCCTTGTCTACAAGCACCCCGCGCTTTTCCATGTCGTAAAGGATTTTGGCCACGGGCATTTCGAGGCCATGCAGGAGCTCTTTTTCACCCCTCTTTTCAAGCTCTTTTTCCAGCGCCGGGGCGAGGCGCAGGACGGCGGAGAGCCTCTCTTCCCCCTCTTTTTCCAGCGCCGGGGCCATCGCCTCTTTGGGGTGGTCTGGATCCATGAGGTAGCTGGCCAAAGAGAGGTCGGATTCGGGCATCGGGAGTGGCCCGGCTTTTTCCATGGCCCCCTTGTAGTCCAAGGCCGTCCAGCCCTCGCCCTCTTGCAGTATTTCGGGGACTTCGTTTTCCCACTTGCCCCCTTTTCCGCCGCTGAGGGTGTAGAGGACGAAGCCGGAAGGGGAAGGGCCCGCAAAATATGCGCTGCCGCCTTCCCGGGGGGGGAGGCTGAACAGATCCGCCCTGCGGGAGGGGGAGTACCCAAAGCTCCCTTCAATCTTTCTTATGGTCTTTTCCCCGAAGGAAAGCGACTCCATGAAGGGCTCGAAACCCTCTGCGAGCTCACGGGGGTGCATCCCGCTTATGGGCACCGGGAAGGAGAGGTCGGAGATGAGCTGGTTGACGCGGCGGTTCAAAAGGACCTGCTCTTCGTCCTTCCTGAGCTCCTCCCCTTTGGCCCCCTTTATAGCCTCCGCCCCTTCGAGGAGGTTTCTTAGGGACCCGAACTCCAATAGCCACTTGGCCGCGATCTTGTCTCCTACCCCCCGGACGCCCGGGATGTTGTCTGCGCCCTCCCCCCTCAGCGCCGCAAGGTCCGGATATAGGGATGGGGGTACGGAGTAGGCCTCCAAAATGGCTTCGGGGGTTTTCAGGGAAAAGTCTTTGAAATGCCGGCCCGGAAATATTACAGACACTTTCCCGTCTATCAGCTGGAAGACGTCCTTGTCCCCGGAAACTATGAGGACCCGGCACCCTTCTTCTTCGCCCTTCCGGCTCAGGGACGCCACTATGTCGTCCCCTTCGAACCCCTTCCTTACGAACCACTTCACGTCCAGAAGGTCCAGGGCCTTTTTGACTATTTCCAGCTGCTTTGCAAAGCTCTCCGGGGTCTTCGGCCTCTGTGCCTTGTAACAGGGCAGGAGCTCGTTTCTGAAAGTCCCCCCGGAAGTGTCGAAGGCCACGGCTATGAAGTAGGGGCGGTACTTGTCCACCACTTCGCACAGCATGCTGAAAAAGCCGTACACGGCGTTGGTGGGCTGGCCCCCCGAGCTGAATTTCGACTCATCCAGCGCGTAGAACGCCCTGAAGAGGAGGGAATGGCCGTCGACTATGAGGAAAGTGTTGCTGTCTTTCACGTATTCAGGTTAAGCGTCCTTTTCGACACTACCCGAGCTTTAAGATTATGGCTTCGGCCACTTCGGCCATGCTCAGCCTCTTGTCCATGCTGTTTTTCTGTATCCACCTGAAGGCCTCGGGCTCGGAGAGCCCCATGTTTTCCATGAGCAGGCCCTTGGCCCTGTCGACCTTCTTGCGGACTTCCACCCTGGCGCGGATGTCGGTTATCTGGCTTTCGAGGGCGTTTAGCTGCTCGAAGCGGGAGATCGCGATCTCCATGGCGGGCAGGAGCTGCTCAGGTTCAAAGGGCTTGACTATGTAGGCTCCTGCGCCGGATTCTATGGCCTCGGCCACCAGGGGCTGCTGGGAGTAGGCCGTGAGGATCACTACGGGGGCTATCTTTTCTTCCGAGAGGATCTTTGTGGCGCTAATCCCGTCCCCCCCGGGCATTTTGACGTCCATGAGGACCACGTCCGGCTTCTCCCTTCGGGCGACTTCGACCGCCTCTTTGCCGTTGGTGACCTGCCCCACGACTATCTGGTTGAAAGCTTTCAGGGATTGGACGATGTCCAGCCGGATTAAAGATTCGTCTTCCGCGACCAAGACGCGCCTCGGCGCGCTGCTACCGCCGTTTGTCATAAGCGCCTGCGATTCGTACCCTGAGTGGGACTCGAACCCACACTGTACAGATTTTGAGGCTGTTTCCTCTACCAATTGGGATACCAGGGCATCCTAGGCAATTATAGCTTAGGATATGACGTGGTCAAAATCCGCCCCGGAGCCCGCAGGTCCGGGCATCCCCTCGTTTTGGATGCTCTCTACCATCACCCTGTCGCCCTTGGAGAGCCCGAGCTCTTTGAGCTTGGAATCTATCTTGAAGAAAACCTCTTTGGAGGGGGTCAAAAGATCTTTGTCCAGGACTGCGAAAGTGCCCCAGAAGAGGGAAAGCTGGTAGTAGGCCTTCTCGCTCGGGGTGAAGGCGTAGATGGGGATGGAGGGGCGGAACTTGGCAGTGGCCGCCGCGGGATCGCAGGAGTCGCAGATCACCACCACCGCCTTGGCTTCCCTCGCCTTAGCCGCCTGCAGCGCGGCGAAGGCGAGCGCCTCCCGCCCATCCTTCTCCCTGGGCTCCACGGAGGGAATGAGGCTGTGGGCGTTCTCGGAAGTGTACTGCGAAATCTTGGCCATTGTGGCTACCACTCTTCCGGGATCGGCCCCGACGGCCGTCTCATTGCTGGTCATCGTGCAGTCACACCCGTCCAGGATGGCATTGGCGCAATCGGAAGCCTCGGCCCTGGTGGGGAGGGGGTTTGAAATCATGGAGCTGAGCATCTCGGTGGCCATTATCACGGGCTTGGCGTAGTAGCGGCTCATGTTCACCAGCTTCTTGTCGATGACGGGCACCTGCCAGAAGGGGAGCTCTACCGCCAAATCCCCCCTGGCGCACATTATCCCCTGGGAGGCCTTTACGATCTCTTCCATGTTTTCAATGGCTTCAGGTTTCTCCATCTTTACGATTATCGGGAGAATTTGCCCCTTTTCATCCATGATTTTCTTTGCCGAATCCAGATCCGCGGCCTTCCTGACAAAGCTCATGGCGATCATGTCGACGTCGTGGTCCAACGCCCACCTGAGATCCTCCTCGTCCTTTTCGGTGAGGGCGGGGGAGGAGATTTCGACTCCGGGCAGGTTTATGCCCTTGTGGCTGGAAAGGCGCCCCGGGACGACGACCTGGGTCAAAATCTTGTTTCCATCCACGCCTTTGACTTTTAGCCTCACCAGCCCGTCGTTTAGAAGCAGGGTGTCTCCGGGCTTCACGTCCTCGGGGAGCTCCTTATAGGTGCAGCTGACCCCCTCCTTGGTTCCGATGATATCGTCGGAAGTGATGAAAAAGTCCTGCCCTTTTTCGAGGAGGACTTCGTCTTTGCCTTCCGCGTTCTTCTCAAACCACCCGCAGCGGATCTTGGGCCCTTGGAAATCAGCCATGATTCCGACGTTTTTGCCCACGTTTCTGCGGGCCGTTTTTATATTGTCCAGAATTTCCAGGTGCTGTTCGGGGGTGCCGTGGGAGAAGTTAAGCCTTGCCACGTCCATTCCGTTGCGCATAAGGGTTTCGAGCATTTCCACGCTGTCGCACGCAGGCCCTATAGTGCAGACGATTTTGCCCATCCTCATAAGGGAAACCTCGTTTTCTCATTTTTCAGGTTTGCTTTTACCCCCTAATTTTACCTTTGATTTTCTCGAAGCCGCGAGGCTTAGAAGCGCGGAGAGGGCGAGGATGGAGGAAATTACGCACAAAGTCACCCAGGAAGGGACGGAAGGGACGGGGACGGGGCGCCCCCCGTTTATGAACTTTAAAGAGTTTGAAGAGAGGGCTTCCAAGAAGAGCTTGACGCCTATGAAGGCCAGGATGGCGGAAATCCCCAGGGGGAGGAACTTGAGAGATGAGAGCCCCTTTATGAGGAGGCAGTAGAGCTCCTTTAGCCCGATAAGGGCGAAGAAATTGGAGGTGAAGACTACAAAGACGTTTGTAGTTATGCCGAGGATTGCCGGGATGGAGTCCAAAGAGAAAAAGGCGTCGGCCAAGGCTATGGAGGCAACGGCCAAAAGGAGCGGGGTGAAGACGAGTCTGCCTTCGTCCCTATAGAAGAGCTTCTTCCCTCTGTAGGCCCCCTGGGGGAGCATCCGGGAAAGTTTTCCCAAAAGCCCCCCTTTTTCCTTTTTTTCCTTCCCTTTGCCTTCTTTCAAGAATGCGGCCGCATTTTTTACGGCCACCGCTATCAGGAAGGCCCCGCAGGGAAAGAACAGGAAGGAAAAGTCCGAAAGGAGGCGCGCGCCCAGAACTATCAAAACCAGCCTTATCAGGACCGCGAGGAAGATCCCTACAGACAGGCTCCAGTTCGAAAGGGAATCCGGGACTTTGAAGAACTGCAGGATCAGTCCGTAGACGAAGAGGTTGTCTACAGAAAGCGAATACTCGGTGATGTAGCCTGAAAAGAAGTTCAGGGAATCTTTGAGGGAGAGGGCGGAAAGGATCCAGCCGAAGACCGCGGCGCATCCCACTAGAAACAGAAGCCTTACGGCGGCGGATTTCAGGGAAAGCGACTTTGAACTCCAGTACATGTCGAAAAAGAACAGGGCGAAAATCGCGGCTAGGGAAATGATTTTAAAGGCCATGGGGATTACTTTTTAAAGCTTTTCAGATCCACTCCCATTTCTTCAAGCCTGTCCCTCAAAGCCGCGGCCAGTTCGAAGTCCATGTCTTTTGAAGCCTCCATCATCTCTTCGTAAATCTCCTCAGGCGAGGCGCCCTCTTCCTTTGGGGGGGCGCTAAAGCGCTTTTTGGAAGGCTTTTCCTTCCTTTGCGCAAGGGCGGGGGCCTCGGCCTTCTTTTCTATGGACTTTGGCACTATCCCCTTTTCCTCGTTCCACGCCTGTTGCTTTTTCCTCCTCCTCTCCGTCTCCCCTATAGCCTCCCGCATGGCCTCCGTAATCGAGGAAGCGTACATTATCACCGTCCCATCCGCGTTCCTGGCGGCCCGCCCTATGATCTGTATAAGGCTCGTAAAGGATCTCAAAAACCCTTCCTTGTCGGCGTCCAAAATGGCTACGAGGGACACCGAGGGGAGGTCCAGCCCCTCCCTGAGGAGGTTGATTCCGACCACGGCGTCCAGCTTTCCCTCTTTCAGCCTGTTTAGGATTTCAAGCCTGTCCAAGGTGGGGATGTCGGAGTGGAGGTATTCGGACTTTATCCCCTCCTCCCTGAAGAAGGTGGAGAGATCTTCGGCCATCTTTTTTGTGAGGGTGGTGACCAGCGCCTTCCCTCCTTCCTTCTTCCGCCTCTTTATCTCCGCTATAAGGTCGCGCACCTGGCCCTTGTCGCTGCGCACTTCCACTTTGGGGTCCAAAAGGCCCGTAGGCCTGATGATCTGCTCGACCATTTCGCCTCCGGCCCTCTCGAGCTCCGCGGGGCCCGGGGTGGCTGAAAGGTAAAGCGTCTGGCCGCGTTTGGCGTCGAACTCCTGCTCAGTGAGGGGCCTGTTGTCGCAGGCGCTTGGAAGGCGGAAGCCGTACTCCACCAGGGTCCTCTTCCGGCTCCTGTCGCCTTCGAACATGGCCCGGATCTGGGGGATGGTTATGTGGGATTCGTCTATCACGGTGAGAAAATCTTTGGGGAAGAAGTCCAAAAGGGTGCTCGGGGGCTCCCCCTCCTTCCTCCCGTCAAAGAATCTGGAGTAGTTTTCGATCCCGGGGCAAAAGCCGATGTTTTTAATGGAATCCAAATCAAAGTTGACCCGCTCTTCAAGCCTTTCGGCCTCGAGGAGCTTGCCCCGGGATCTGAAGAGCTCAAGCTGCCCTCGGAGCTCTTCCTTTATCTCTCCTGCGGCCCTTTCCCTCTGCTCTTCGCTTGAGACGTACTCGGTTGCGGGGAAAATTGCCGCACTTTCCGGCCTCTCCTTCACTTCTCCCGTGGTGGGATCCAGTACCTCTAGCACGTCCACCTCGTCTCCGAAGAGCTCTATCCTGACAATGCTGTCCATGTAGGCCGGGATTATGTCGACGGTCCCTCCGCGAACCCTAAAGCACCCCCTCTGCAAATTCGCGTCGTTCCTTTTGTACTGCATGGAGACGAACTTTCTCAAAAGATCCTGGCGGTTGACCCTGTCTCCGACAGAGACGCTCAGCATCTGGGCCAGGTATTCTTTAGGAGATCCCAGGCCGTAGAGGCAGGAGACCGTGCAGACCACTATGCAGTCGCTTCGGGTGAGGACCGCGGCCGTGGCCGCGTGCCTGAGCCTGTCGACTTCCTCGTTTATGGAGGCGTCTTTCTCTATATGGGTGTCGCTTTGGGGAATGTAGGCCTCAGGCTGGTAATAGTCATAGTAGCTTACGAAATAATTTACCGAGTTTTGGGGGAATAGCGCGCGCAGCTCCTGGCACATCTGCGCCGCCAGAGTCTTGTTGGGCTCTATCACCAGGGCGGGCTTGTTGAGTTTTTCTATAACCCATGCCGCTGTCGCGCTCTTTCCGGTGCCGGTGGCGCCCATGAGCACCACGTCCCTCTGGCCGGATTTAAACCTTTCGGCGATCTCTCCTATCGCCTGCGGCTGGTCGCCGGATGGCTTCCAATCTTCATTGACTTTGAAATTTCTCTGCAGTTTCTCTATAGACATATTCCTACCTGTTTTGAAAGGGGCCTGCGCCCCGATCAATGGTAGTCTGAGAAACTACGCTTCCTCGGAGAGCTGCTCCTTGAGCTCGGCGAGCTTGTCGTTGTGGAGGAGCGCGCTCCTGGCCCCTTCCTCGCCGGAGGCTTCAATGGCCTTGGGTGCCTCGGCCTCCTTCTCCTTCTCGGCGCTCTCGAGCTCGTGCGCCCTCTGCTTTACAACGAACTGCCTGTGCTCAAGCCAGAGGTTCCTGGCGGCCGCATATTCGGCCTCCCACTCTTCCCTCTGCTTTTCGTATCCGGGGAGCCACTCGTTGGATTCGGGGTCGAACCCTTCGGGGTACTTGTAGTTCCCGTTCTCGTCGTACTCGGCGGTCATGCCGTAGAGGGCGGGATCGAAGTCGTCGGAGGCGAGGTTCACGGAGTCGTTGGCCTGCTTGAGGCTGAGGGAGACCCTACACCTGTCGAGATCCACGTCTATCACCTTGACGAAGATTTCCTCGCCCTGGGAGACCACGGAAGCCGGGTTGGCTATGTGGTGGTCGGTCAGTTCGGAGATGTGGATGAGGCCCTCGATCTCGTCTGCCAGGGAGACGAAGACCCCGAACTGCACGATCTTGGTCACCTTCCCCTTGACGATCTGTCCGGGAACGTGGGTGCGGGCGAAGCGCTGCCAGGGATCTTCCTGGGTGGCCTTGAGAGAGAGGCTGATCCTCTCCCTCTCGACGTCTATGTCGAGGACCTCGACCGTCACCTTCTGCCCGACCTTGACCACGTCGGAGGGGTGGTCGATGTGCTTCCAGCTGAGCTCGGAGACGTGGATGAGGCCGTCTACGCCCCCCAGGTCCACAAAGGCGCCGAACTGCACGATGGAGCTGACCACGCCTTCGCAGATCTGGCCCTTCTTGAGCTGGTTCATGAAGGCCTCGCGCACTTCGGACTGGGTCTCTTCGAGGTACTGCCTGCGGGAGAGGACGACGTTGTTGCGGTTCTTGTCCAGCTCCAGGATCTTGGCCTTGATGGTCTGGCCGATGTAGGGGGCGAGATCCCTCACCCTCCTCATTTCCACCAGGGAGGCGGGAAGGAACCCGCGCAGGCCGATGTCGACTATGAGGCCGCCCTTGACGGTCTCGATGATGGTGCCTTCCACCACGCCGTCGGCTTCCTTGATCTTCTCGATCTCTCCCCAAGCGCGCTCGTACTGGGCCCTCTTCTTGGAGAGCATGAGGCGGCCCTCTTTGTCTTCCTTAGTGATGACGAGGGCCTCGATCTCGTCTCCGAGCTTTACCACGTCTTCAGGATCGGCGTCCTTCTTTATGGAAAGCTCCTTGGCGGGTATGACGCCTTCCGTCTTGTAGCCGATGTCGAGCAGGACTTCGTCGCGCCCGATCTGAACGACGGAGCCCGTCACAAGGTCTCCCTCGTTGAAGTTCTTTACGGTGCTGCTTACGGCCTTTATAAGGTCTTCTTTCGTGCCGATGTCGTTTATGGCTACCTGAGGCACGTCATGCAAATTTTCTGTCATGAAAAAGTGTTTCTTATTAGTAGTGATGTTCTGCCCTTCCTCGGGGGCAGAGGACCCAGAAACACGGGGGCCGGCGGCCCGGGAGGCGGGCAGGAAAGCCTCTAGAGAGAACTTACTGACTTATGATAAGTCATTTTGGCCGTTTGCCAAACTTGACAGATTCAAAACGTTGGACAGGAGCATCGCCCGGGTCATAGGCCCGACACCTCCCGGCACCGTGGTGTAAAAAGAAGCGTTTTCAAAGCAGGCGGGATCGAAGTCCCCCAAAAGCCGCCCCTCCTCTACTGAAAATCCCACGTCCACCAGGATCTGGCCTGAGGAAAGGGAGGAGGGCTTTATAAAGTGGCCCTTGCCCACGCAGGAGATCACGATATCGGCCCTTTTGGCGTACTTTTCCAGATCCCTCGTGCGGCTGTGGGCCAGAGTGACGGTGGCGTTTTTAGAAGAAAGGAAGCTGGCGATGGGCCTGCCGGATGTAAGGCCCCTTCCTATCACGCACACTTCCCTGCCTTCGAGCTCTATCCCTTCGGATCTGAGGATGGACCAGACGGCCAAAGCCGTGCAGGGCACCGTGCGGGGCCTTCCGGCCTCGAGGCGGAGGGCTGAATCGGGGCCCAGCCCGTCGGCATCCTTTTCCTCCCGTATTTTGGAAAGGACGGCGACAGGGTCCTGTCCTGAGAGGGGGAGCTGGACTATGAAGGCAGAGACGGAGGGGTCTTCATTGCATTCCTCTACCGCCTCTTCCACCCGGGCTTGAGAGGAGTCTTTCGGGAGGGCGAGGCGCGAAAAGGCGATCCCCACTTTTTTGCAGTCCCTCTCTTTGCCTGCGACGTATGAAAGGGAGCCGGGGTCGTCTCCTACCATCACCACCCTGAGGGAAGGAACGACCCCCCTGGCCTTCAGCGCCTCGGCCTTTCCTTTCAGCCCTTCGAAGGCCTTGTCGGCCAGCGCGCGGCCGTCGATTTTGCCCATTTACTTTTTTTCTTTCGCTTCCCCGTCCTCTTCGGAAAACAGGCGGGCGACTTCATCTTTGTCCAACTTCTTGCTGACGGCGATTTCCGTGTAGAGGATGTCTCTGGCCTGGGCGAGGATCTTCTTTTCCCCATTGGCCATGTCGGCGTCCTTTCTGGACAGGTCCCTTATGACTTCCGCCACTTTCGCCAGATCCCCGCTGTAGATCTTCTCCTGGTTGGCCTTGAACCTTTTGGACCAATTCATCTTTTTCTCTTCGCTTTTCCCGGTTTTGAGAAGCTCCAAGATCCTGTCCGCCTCTTCGGGGGGGATGACGTCGCGCACCCCAATCCTGTCCAGATCGTCCATCGGAACCATGATGGTCAGATCGTTGCTGAGATCCGATATGGTCCTCAGCTCTATGTAGAGCGTGTCGTCCCTATTCTCAGTCCCTATCACTTTGCAACATCCGTGTCTGGGATAGACAACGATGTCTCCCTCGCTGTAAGACATATCATCCCCTGGGTTCTGTCGAAACGGGGGCGCGCTGCGCCCTTTCCGTTTAAATATTAACAAAATCTACAACTTTTGAATTTTAATGAATTTTTTAGCTTTTTCGGCCCACAATCGGAATTTAAAAGGCGATTCGGAGAGAGGGGGAAGGGTGCAGGGATCCGAAAAGGGCCCCTCGAAGCGCAGGGCGCTGGTTGTCGAGAGCGATCTGAAAGTCCGCGGCGCCATGGCTGAGAGGCTGGGCAGGTGGAAGGGATGGGAGGTGCTCGCAGAAGAAGGGGGCCGCAGCGCCCTTGAAGCCTTCCCAAAGTTCAGGCCTGACCTCGTGATAGTCGACGGAGAGCTTTGCGACGCGGATGGTAGGGAGGTCTTAAAATCCATCCTCTCCAGCTCCGACCCCCTGGCACTCCTGCTCTCCTCCAAAGGGGAAGAGGCCGACATGGTTATAGGCCTGGGGATCGGGGCGGACGCCTACCTTGCAAAGCCGGCATCGGCCAGGCAGGTGGAGGCTGTGTGCAAGGCGCTGGTCAGGCGCATGGAAAAGACTTTGGCCGGAAGGGCGCCCTGGCCCCTGCTCGCAGGGGGCATCGCTATAAGCCCCCAGAAGCGGGAGGCGAAGATCGGGGGAAGGGAGCTGAACCTGACGAAAACCGAATTCGACATCCTCCTCGCCCTGACCGAGGCGGGCGGGCAGGCCTTAGGGCGCAAGGAAATGGCCGAAAGAATCGGCAAAGAATCAGGTATGGCATCGGAACGCTTTATAGACACCCACATAAAGTCTTTGAGAAAAAAGCTGGGGCCGTCCGCCATAAGGACCGTCAGGGGAATAGGCTACGCCCTTGAAACAGAAAGAGGGAAGGAGGACGGGCGGTGAAAGATCGCCACGATCGGGGGAGCGCTGGGGCTTTTGGAGGGGCCGTGCCCTACTACCGGACGAAAAACGGGAGGTTTGAGAGGCTGGCGAGCTTCCAAATGCGCAGGCTCTGGAGGAAGGACGAGAGGTTCGCGAGGATGGTGGAAGTGCAGATCCGGGAGTTTCCCCCGTCTTGCGCCCTTGAGACAGGGGAAGGGGTGTATTCCGCCCTCGAAGAGGGCGCGGGGACGGGGGGAAAAGACGTCATAATCCTTTACAGCAGGACTTTGGAAGAGAACTGCGGAGGAGGGGAATCTTTAAGCGACGCCATAGGCGAAGAGATGGTGGTCAGATTGGCCGAAATCTTCGGGGAGCGTCCGGAAGACATAGATCCTGATTTCGGGCTCGATTCTTAAAGTCCGGATCATGTATTTTCCCTACTATAAAATTTAGATTTGAATTCTTGCGGCCCTCCGGGCGGCCCGAAGAAAGGATGCAATGACGCCAGATTTCCCGGACGATGACAGGTTCACAGAACCTCCCAGCTTCGCGCCTTCTTCCGGAAGCCAGTCCGGCCGCCCCCGCAGGCGGCCTTTGGAGAGCTCCCAAAACCCCTACCTCCACGGGGCCCCGCTCCAGGCGCCCAGGATAGCTTCAAGCGGCAAGCGGCGCAGGCAGAAAGGGCGCTTGCCCAAGGGCAGCAGCCATGTAAGCCCCACCAGCCGCCTTCCCAGAAAACGCCACCACGTACTCCTGACCATCTGCACAATCCTGGTCTCGATCATATTCCTGCTCGTGGGGGCGGCTGGGGGGCTGTACCTGTGGATAGACCACCAGATCCAGCACTACCAGGCCTTGACCACCATGCCGAAAAACAGCATAGAGGAGAGTTGGCTGATAACCGGGGTGGACCAGAGGGACGGGGCCGCCGGCACGGGCGCCGCGGGATCGGTGCCCGGCTTCAGGACCGACACCATAATGCTCCTCATAAAGCCGAAGGACGGAAAAGACGCCCTGATCTCCATCCCCAGAGACACCCTGGTCTACGAAGACGGGTACTACATGAAGATCAACGCCATAGCCGAGGACTACGGCTGGCCGGCCCTGGCGGCCAAAGTGGAGCAGCTCACGGGGGTAAAGATAGACCATGCGGTCCGCGCTAACTTCAATACCATAGAGGACGTGGTCAACGCCATGGGAGGGGTCTACGTCTGCTTCGACAGGACCGTGGACGACCCCTACTCGGGCTTCAAGTGGAAGGCCGGGTGCGGCGTCATGGACGGGGAGACCGCGCTGGCCTTCGCCAGGGAGAGGCATTCGGATCCCTTGGGGGACATCGGGCGCGAGCAGCAGCAGAGGATCCTCATAAAGGCCATGTTCAACGCAGCCCTCAAGCCCAGCTTCTACATGAACCTGAGGAAGGTTGCCAAAGTGGTGAAAATCGGCCTTGAGAACGTGAAGATAGACGATACCTCGCACGCGAACACCCTGATCGAGATGGCCGAGGTCTTCTACCAGGCCACCCACCACGGCATCACCGGAATCCCGTACATCTCCGATCTCGGGTACGAAGTGCCGGGGGTGGGGGACTGCATCCTCTGGAACTCTGCGGAGACCAAGCAGATGTTCCAAAATATAATAAACGGGAAACTCCCGGCGGGCACCGTGGGCGGAATACAATGACGCGCTGCAAGTTAAAAGAAAAAGGGGAAAAGGAAAGTGGACAAGTACGATCCGCTGCCTGACTGCACTTTCGGCCAGGCCATAGCGAGGTTCTTCAAAAAGTACGTCCAGTTCAAGGGGGCGGCCTCCAGGAGCGAGTACTGGTGGGCCTTCCTGTTCTGCTTTGTGATCGGGATAATCCTGGGCCTCCTGGCAGACGCCAGCCACGTCCTAAAGATCCTGGTACTACTATGGGACCTGGCGGTATTCCTTCCGGAGCTTGCGGTCACCTGCAGGCGGCTGCACGACGGGGGATTTTCGGGAAAGCTGACCTGGCTTATGTGCATCCCCCTCCTGGGGCAGATAGCCCTCTGGGTCATGTGCGCCCTTCCCACGAGGGATGACCGCTGGAAGGAACAGTGGTTCGCGCCGAACGCATAAAAAGAAACGAGGAAATATGGCAACTAGGAAGATAATGCTCAAAAAGCTCGAAGACGGCACCGTCGAGGCTGTTTCGCAGAGCGGGGCCAGGCTGGTCTTGGGCCACGCAGAGGGCGTGTTCGATCCCGGCGAGATCGCCGAAATCGCCCTCGCAGGGTGCGCGATCTTGAGCTCCCGCAGGGTGACTGCGGGGGACGAAGTGAGGGCGGAAGTGTCCGGGGAGTACAACGAAGAGGCCAACCGCTTCGACTCTTTCGCCGAGACCCTCTTCGTCAAGGGCGACGAGGAGCCCGGAAAGCTCGAGCAGGCAGTTCAAGACGCCATCAGGGAAAACTGCACCATAGCCAGGACCTATGAGCGCGGCGCCAAGGTCAAGGTCAGCGTAGAGATAGAGAAAAAGTGAGCCTGGCCCCCCTGTTCAACCCCAAAAAGAGGAAGCCCGATCCGAAACCCGCGAGGGTGAACCTCAGGATCGTCATAGGGATAGGTCTGATCGCGTGGGGGATAGCTTTCCTCTACATAGCGATCGTGGAAATGTGGATAAAGCAGGCCCTGCCCGTCTATCCCCTTCTTATAACTTGCTTCGGCCTGGTAATAGGGGTGCTCCTGATGCTTTGGGAGTTCATCTACCGCGACAAGTACTACGGCAAGCCAGAGGGCAAGCGCAGGAAGCGCTGACTAAAGCTCCAAGTGCTTTTCCGAAACCACCTCGAGATCCCGGTCCAGCTCGAAAAGCATGGGCTTGGCCGTAGGGAGGTTCAGTTTTTGCACCTCTTCCGGGCTCAGGTGGTTGAGCTTTTTGATGAGGGCCCTGAGGGAGTTGCCGTGGGCGCAGACCATGACGAGCTTTTCTTTTACAAGCTCCGGGACGATTTCCCCGTACCAATAGGGCTCGAGGCGGTCGAGCACGTCCTTTAAGGACTCGGTCCTGGGGACGAAGCTGTATTTGGGATCGCCCTCCTGGTCGAATTGGCTGCCGGGCTCTATCGGGTCGGGGGGAGTGGCGTAAGACCTTCTCCAGAGCATGAACTGCTCGTCTCCGACCTCCTTCCTCACTTCCTCCTTGTTCCTGCCCTGCAGGGATCCGTAGTGCCTCTCGTTCAGCCTCCAGGACCTCTTGACGTCTATCCATCCCCTGCCCTCGGCTTCAAGGCAGTAGAAGGCCGTGGCTATGGAGCGCTGGAGGTAGGAAGTGAAGAGAAAGTCGGGGTAGAGGGAATTGGCCTTGAGGATTTCTCCGGCCTTTTTCGCTTCCGCGACCCCGTTTTCGCTCAGGGGCACGTCTACCCAGCCCGTGAACCTGTTTTCCAAATTCCACTGGCTCTCGCCATGCCTCAAAAGAATTAGCTTGTACATGCCTCCTATTTTATTTCCTTTCAGGCGAGGGCCAGGGCCAGGAAGGCGCATATGAGCAGGAACCTGGAAGAAAGGATCTTCATGGCCACCTTCCAGTTTTTTTCGGCCACTGCCCGGCAGGAAAAGAAAATCAGGGCTAAGTCGCACGCGGCGTAGGGGAGCGCCAGTATGGGCAGCCGGTAGTAGCCCAGAAGGAAGGAGAAAGAGAGAGCCGAAAAGAAGAGGAAGATCGGTATGAAGAAGGCGTAGCTTCGCCCAAGCCATACGGCCAGGGTTATCTTCCCATGCTCCTTGTCGCCCTTTCGGTCCCTGAAATTGTTCACGGCCAGGACGGACGCGCTGGCCAGTCCGAAGGATATGGAGAGCACCGCGAAGGGGGCCGCATCGAATGGGAGGCGGGAACTTTGGGCAATGAGGAAGCCTGTGCCCATGGTGTCTACAAATCCGAAAAAGATGAGCACGCTCAGCTCGCCCAAGGCCATGTAGCCGTAAGGCCTCCTTCCCCCCACGTAGAACCAGCCGGCCAAAATGCACCCCAACCCCACAAGGAGGAACCAGAAGTCGCCCGCCACGGCGCAGGCGGCCGCTCCGGACGCCGCGCAAAGTCCCGCGCAAACGGCGCAGGCGGCCTTCAGCTCCTCGGGGGTGGCAAGGCCCGAGGCTAAGAGGCGTCTCTGTCCCCGATCCGGCCCCTCGGGGAGATCCCTTCCCTGGTCCGCCCCCCGCATTCCGTCGGAGTAGTCGTTGGCGAAGTTTGCAAACAGCTGGATGAAAAGGGCTGTGAGGAGGCACAGGGCGGCTTCCAGGATGGACCTTGGGCGCAGGGATCCCAAATTGAGCCCCAGATCCAGCAGGAAGGCGCCTATCGGGGGGCAGAGGCCCGCCGGAAGCGTCCGGAGCCTGGCGCCCAAGATCCACCGGCGCATTTTTACAAGGGCTTCACCAAGGGGAAGGTTATGGTGTCCCGAATTGTCAGCCCCGTCAAGGCTATTAGGAGCCTGTCTACCCCCATCCCCATGCCGCCGGCAGGCGGCATCCCATAGCTCATGGCTTCCAGAAAGTCCTCGTCGACGAGCATCGACTCTTCATCCCCGCGGCTGGCCTGCCTGGCCTGCTCGACTAGCCTCTTCCTCTGCACTACAGGGTCGTTCAGCTCGGAGTAGGCCGTGGCCAGTTCGAACCCGCGCACATAGAGGTCCCACTTTTCCGTGACCCCGGGCCGAGAGGGGGAGGACTTGGTCAGGGGGGAAGTGTCGGTGGGGAAGTTGGCCACGAAAGTGGGCCTCCAGAGCGTGGAGGGGTCTTCGGTGTAGAAGTGCTCCCAAAGCTGCTCTACAAGCTTTCCGTGGTTGGTTACGGCCTCTTTCTCCAGGCCCAGGCCTTCTGCGATCTCGGAAAGGCGCCTTTCGGGCGTTTCGGGGGTTATCTCCTCGCCGAGCTTTTCCGAGAGGGAGGAGTAGAGGTCCATCCACTCCCATTCCCCTCCAAAGTCGTACTCTTCCCCGCCCTTGAGGGTCACTTTCTCCGATCCGAAAACGTCTTTCGCGGCGCTCTTTACGAGATGCTCCGTTAGCTCTGCCATAGTCTTGTAGGTTCCGAAGGCCTGGTAGGCTTCCAGGGCCGTGAACTCCGGGGCGTGGGTGGCGTCTATCCCTTCGTTCCTGAAGTTCCGGTTTATTTCAAACACCTTTTCCACCCCGCCCACAAGGAGCCTTTTCAGGAAGAGCTCGGGGGCGATCCTGAGGTAGAGGTCCATATCCATGGCGTTCATGTGGGTGACGAAGGGCTTTGCAGCAGCCCCGCCGTGAATGGTCTGCAAAAGGGGGGTCTCCGCCTCTATATACCCCTTCTCGGCAAACCTGGCCCTCAGGGAGGAGACGGTTTTAGCCCTGACCTCGAAGGTGTTTTTTTGCTCGCGGCTCACTATCAGCGCCACATAGGGCCTGCGGGTCCTCTGCTCTTCGGAGAGCTCCTTGTGGAGGACGGGCAGCGGCCGCAGGGCCTTGGAGGCCATCCGCCACTCTTTGGCCATGATGCTCAGCTCCCCCGTGTTGGAGTTCACAATCTCGCCCTCCGCGAAGATGAAGTCTCCGATATCCGCCATCTGCTTGAAAGAGGCCAGGCTTTCAGGCCCCACTTCTTTTTTGGAGATCATGATCTGGATGGAATTGAACTCCCCGTCCTGCAGCTCTACAAAGCAGAGCCCTCCGGAGTTCCTTATAAAGACGGCCCTTCCAGCCACTCCGGCTTTCACCCCGCTTTTGCCCCCCCTTTCCATCTTCCCGGCCCATCTTTCCCGGACCTCCGTTATGGAGGCGGTGATGGGGAGCTCCACCGGGTAGGGGTTCACGCCCGAATCCAGCATCTCATCCCTCTTGGCGATGCGCACGAGCGTCTGTTCGGGGAAGGAGGCCGGGCCGAAGTTTTCAAGGCCCCGGGCGGAGGCTTCCTCCACTCCGGACCCTTCCTCCACCCAGCGGGCCACCGCCTCTTCCTCCTCCATCAGGGTCTCCGCCCGCTTTAAGGGCAAAGCCTGCGAATTTGCATTTTCTTTGTTTTCTTCTGACATACAATACAGTATAAAAACCAGCTGCTCTGGGCCCCCGGGTCCTGCGGGATGCGGAGTGGAAGAGGCTGTAAAATATCTGTGACAAAGACGTTTCAGAAAGCAGGGCGATGGAAAAAATCCTTTCATCCCAGGATCGCTACAAGCGCATAAGGAAAGAGACCATGACGCCGGCCAACATAGTCACTTATGTGCGCATCCTGATGGTGGTGGCCATTATCGTCCTGCTCTCGCTGGGAGGCCCTGCAAAGAGCGACGTTGAAAGATGGGTGGCTGCGGCGCTCTTCGTGATCGCCGCCTGCACGGACAAGCTTGACGGGTACCTGGCCCGGAGCCGAAATGAGGTCACGACCTTGGGAAAGCTCCTCGACCCCGTGGCCGACAAGCTCCTCATCTGTTCGTGCCTGATAGTCTTGTCCTGCTTTGGGACCGTGTGGTGGTGGGTAACGATCCTCTTCCTCATCCGGGAGGCATGGATTACCGCCCTAAGGATCTACGCCAAAAGGAAGCACGGGATTGTGGCTGCGGCGGACTTTCTGGGAAAGCTCAAGACGGTTTTTGAGTGCGTGGCCGTGGGGATGATGCTCTTCCCCCTCTGGGTCCTGCGCGGCATGCCCTACGTCCTGGCCATTTCCTACTACTACCTCATGCTGATCGTTTTGGGCATGGCCCTGGTCTTGTGCTTCGCTTCCGGAACCAGCTACACGGTCTCCATTTTCTCCCAGATGAAAAAGGCCGGCCGTGCAAAGTGAGGCCGCGGCCGAAATCCTGGAAGTCTGCATTCTAAGGGGCTGGCGCATCGCGTGCGCGGAAAGCCTGACGGGGGGCCTTTTGGCAGACGCCTTCGTATCTGTGCCCGGAGCCAGCCGGGCCTTTGCAGGCTCGCTTGTGATCTACGACATCCTGGAAAAGGAGAGGGTGCTGGGGGTCGACGGGGGGACGCTCAAGGACAGGGGCGCAGTGGAAGAGGAAGTGGCGCTCCAGATGGCCCTGGGGGCCGGCAGGGCATTCTCCCCCTCCCCTTCCCCCTTCCTCCTCCTTTCGACGACGGGCGTGGCGGGTCCGGACTCCGACGGGTTTAAGCCCGTGGGGACGGTGTGCTGCGCGGCCCTGGCCCCGGGGTCTGCGCCCCTTCTAAAAACCTTCCACTTTTCGGGATCTAGGGAAGAGGTGCGCCGCTCTGCGGTGCTGGGGGTCCTAGAATCGGCCCTGGCCCTCCTAAAATCCCCCTTGGAATAACTTTCCCGGGCTGAGTGTTTCCATTTGTAAAAAATTTAGCCTGTTTTCCGGCAAGAATTTATTCCTAAGCTAAAAGGAGGATAGTGGTCAAACCATCCGATCAAGAGCCTTCGCCCCTGACTCCGTCCCAGGCCACCGCAGTAAGGCTGTACAGAAAGCAGCTCGACTTGGCCCAGCAGCTCAGAAAGCAGTATGAGGAGAGGAAGAGCCTCGCCGGCCGCGAGCCTATGCGCCCCATGCAAAAGCGCCTGATGCGCGCGGCTTCCGAAAACGGCCTGACTGAAAACAGCATCCTGTTTAGGGAGGTTTTGGGGGAAGTCATCCGATCCCTGCGCACCGAGAGAAAAGAGACCCTGCACGACATGGCCGAGAAGACCGGGGTCTCTTTGGGGTACCTCTCAGAAGTCGAAAGGGGCAAAAAGGAGGCGAGCAGCGAGGTCATGGAGTCCATCTCCACGGCCCTTGGGCTGAGGCTCAGCGACACTTTGAGGCTCGTAGCCACGGCCCTGGATCTCAACGAAACGGACAGGAGGGAGGTACTAAAAAGCGGCATGCTTCGCAAATAGCCTTGTTTCCCTCCCGTGGTAGGATTGTCTTCCAAACAATTTTCTAAAAAGACCGTTTTTCTCAAAACTTAGGGAGTTTCATGCCTGCCAAAGACAAAGAAGAAGAGAGCAAGGAAAAGGAAGCGGGGGCGCTGTCCCAGCAGGCGGCCGCGCTGAACAGCGCGCTCAGCCAGGTAGAGAAAAGCTTCGGAAAGGGCGCCGTGATGAGGCTTGGCGACAGGCCCCAGAGGGATGTGAAAGTCATATCGACCGGCTCGCTTCCGCTGGACCTGGCCCTAGGGGTTGGCGGCCTTCCGCGCGGGAGAATCGTGGAAATCTACGGGCCCGAGTCCTCTGGGAAGACCACTCTGGCCCTGGAGGCCATAGCAAACGCCCAGAGGGCCGGGGGCCAGGCCGCCTTCATAGACGCGGAGCACGCGATAGATCCCGAGTATGCAAAAAAACTCGGGGTTGACATAGATTCCCTCGTAGTGGCTCAGCCCGATTCCGGCGAACAGGCGCTCGAGATCGCAGACATGCTGATACGGAGCGGCGCCCTCGACATCATAGTGATAGATTCTGTAGCCGCGCTCGTCCCCAAGGCTGAAATCGACGGGGACATGGGCGACAGCCATGTAGGCCTGCAGGCCAGGCTTATGAGCCAGGCTCTGCGAAAGCTCACTTCCGTCCTCGACAAGACCGGAACCACGGCCATCTTCATAAACCAGCTGCGCGAGAAGATAGGGGTGATGTTCGGCAACCCCGAGACCACCACGGGCGGCAACGCCCTCAAGTACTACTCCTCCGTCAGGCTGGACATCCGCAGGATCGAGACCCTGAAGAACAGCGCCGGCAGCCCTGTGGGAAACAGGGTTAGGGTAAAGGTGGCAAAAAACAAAGTTGCCCCGCCTTTCCGCACCGCCGAGTTCGACATCCTCTACGGCAAGGGAATTTCCGAAGAGGGATCCATCCTCGACATGGGGGTGGAGCGCGGAGTCGTGTCCAAGGGCGGGGCGTGGTTCACCTACAAAGGCCAGCAGCTCGGCCAGGGCCGGGAGAACGCCAGGGCCTTTTTGGAGCAAAACCCCGAGGTCGCCTCGCAGATCGAAGAAGAGATTAAGGCGAGCTTCGCCTCGGCCCAATGATAGACAGCTCCGAATTTTTGAGGGAGCACGGGGAAAAGTTCCTGAAGGCCTCCACCTCAAAGCCCACCCCCTCCTCCTCAGCGGCCGCCTACCGTTTCGCCTTAAGGTCACTCTCTGCGGCAGGGGCCAGCGAAAAGAGGATGGAAGAGAGGATGGAGAGGAAGGGCTTTTCAAAGCTGGAAGCGCGCGAGGCCATAGCCGAGCTGAAGAGGCTGGGATTTATAAACGACGCCTCCCTGGCGGAGGGGATAGTGGAAAAGTGCGCCTCCGTCATGGAGGGGGAGGCCCTAATCCGCCTTCGGCTCCAAAAGGCCGGAATCGGGGAAGAGGAGGCCGCAAAGGCGCTTTCTTCCGCCGCGCCCCTGCTGGAAGAAGGGAGGGAGAAGTTCCTGTCTTCTCTCAAAAAAGAGTGCGCGGGAGATGTGAAAAAAGCCGCGAGGATGTGCAAGAAAAAAGGCCAGCCCTTAGGCCTGGCCTTAAAAATAGGGGCTTCCTATACCCCGGGTTCTGTCGCGCCTTAAACCAAGGCGCGGGTGGCTATCCATCTAGTTTGCCTGTCGCCAGGCAAATCAAGCGATCTACCCGGATGCGGAACGAGCAGCCCCATTGCATCCTGCTTGATCTTGCTCCCGATGAGGTTTGCCTGCGGCCTTTGTTGCCAAAGTGCCCGGTGGTCTCTTGCGCCGCCTTTTCACCCTTACCCCCTAGGGGGCGGTTTGTTTTCTGTTGCGCTTTCTCTCAGGTTTCCCTGGGCGGGCGTTGCCCGCCATCGCGCTCTGCGGAGCCCGGAAGTTCCTCGTGGAAGAATCCACGCAGCCACCCGGAAGCCTCTAAGACCATGGTATCAAATTAGTGTGTAAAACACCTTTGTATGAGAAACTTAATTGTGAACGCGTAAGATCGGAGCGGTTTATGGACGTAGAAATTACAGCCAGGAGGGTAAGGCTCTCCGCGAAATTTAAAGAGGTTGTGAATGCCAAGCTGGGAAAGGCGGCCGAAATCGCCCCCGATGCCCAGACCGTGCATGTGGTCGTTACCTCCCAGCCCAATCCCGCTATGGCGCAGGAGAGCCGAAGCGTGGAAATCACCGTTTTTGCCGGAAAGGACTGCATCAGGGCCGACGCCGCCTCCGATACGGATGTTGCGGCTTTCGACGAGGCCCTTGACAGGCTTGTGGAACGCCTGAGGAGGTTTAGGGGCAAAAAGCGCTCCGGCAGGACGGAGGGGGCGAGCGAGGGCCCCGGGCCGGAAGCGGCGGCTCCGGAAGAAAAGGCGGAAGCTTCGGGAGCCCCGGCCATCGACGCGAAGGTGAAGAGCGAAGAGGGCGGCGAAGAGCTCATCGAAGCGCATCTGGGGGATGCGGTGTTCGAGGTGCGCAGGAAGATCCACGCGGCCGAGCCTATGGATGTGGACGAGGCAATTTACAGAATGGAGCTCTTGGGCCACGACTTCTTCCTGTTTGTAGACAAGGAAACCGGCAATCCCTCCTGCCTTTACCGACGCCATGCCATGAGTTACGGCGTTCTGGAACTGAAAAACAACTGAAACTACCGACTTAATAACGAAAAGGGGCGCACACTCGTGGTATCCGTGCTCGGAAAGATGCTCAGAATCGGGGAAGGGCACCAGCTTAAAAAGCTGAGCAACCTCGCCCAGGCCGTGGGAAACCTTGGGGATGAGACCAAGGCGCTCAGCGACGACGAGCTCAAAGCCAAGACAGCCGAATTTAAAGAGAGGCTTTCGCGCAAAGAAAGCCTTGATTCCCTCCTGCCCGAGGCGTTCGCGGTGTGCAGGGAGGCGGCCGACAGGGTGCTGGGTCTGCGACCCTTCGACGTCCAGCTGATGGGGGCCGCGGCCCTGCACTTCGGAAACATCGCCGAGATGAAGACTGGGGAGGGGAAGACCCTCGTGGCCTCCCTGGCCAGCTACTTAAACGGCCTCACAGGAGAAGGCGTACACGTGGTCACGGTAAATGACTACCTGGCCAGCTATCAGTCGGAGCTCATAGGCAGGGTCCACAAGTTCCTGGGGCTCTCGGTGGGGTGTATCCTGACGGAGCAGACCCCTTCGGTGCGGGCCAAGCAATACCAGGCCGACATCACTTACGGCACCAACAACGAGTTCGGTTTCGACTACCTCAGGGACAATATGACCTGGAACAAAGGGGACCTCGTGCAAAGGGGCCACAACTTCGCCATAGTAGACGAGGTGGATTCCATCCTCATAGACGAGGCGAGGACCCCGCTTATAATTTCCGGACCTTCGGAAGGGGACGTGACGCGCTGGTACGCGCAGTTCGCAAAGCTCGTCCCCTCCCTCAAAAGGGACGAGGACTACGAGGTAGACGAAAAAAAGAAGGTAGTGGGCATCTTGGAGCCGGGGATAGAGAAGGTGGAAGACTACCTCGGCATAGACAACCTCTACGAACCCTCCAACACCGCCCTCATAAGCTACCTGAACAACGCCATTAAGGCCAAAGAGCTCTTCATAAGGGACAAGGACTACGTGGTGCGGGGAGGGGAAGTGCTTATTATCGACGAGCACACGGGAAGGATTCTCCCCGGCCGCCGCTACAACGAAGGCCTCCACCAAGCACTCGAAGCCAAGGAACACGTCCGGGTCCAGGCGGAGAATCAGACCTTTGCCACCATCACCCTGCAGAACTACTTCAGGATGTACAAGAAGCTCTCCGGCATGACGGGGACGGCCGAGACTGAGGCCGCAGAGTTCATGAATACCTACAAGCTCGGCGTCATCCCCATCCCCACCAACAAGCCCGTGATCCGCAAGGACCAAAACGACCTGATATTTAGGACCAAAAAGGAGAAGCTGGCCGCCATAGTCAGGGACGTGGCCGAGCACTACAGCAAGGGGCAGCCCGTGCTCCTGGGCACGGCTTCCGTGGAATCTTCCGAAGTCCTCTCTTCACTTTTGGACGTTGCCCAAATTCCCCACACCGTGCTCAATGCCAAGCAACACGAAAAGGAGGCTGCAGTGGTGGCCGTAGCCGGAAGGAAGGGCATGGTGACGGTGGCCACCAACATGGCCGGCAGAGGCACCGACATAATGCTCGGGGGAAATGTCGAGTTTCTGACCGACAAGGCCTTGAAGGATCAGGGCTACTCGGCCGAAGACACGCCTGAAGAGTACGAAAGGCTCTGGGGGCCGACCTTGGAAAAGGTAAAGGCGGAAGTCAAAAAGGAGCACGACGAGGTCGTCGCCTTAGGCGGCCTTTACGTTTTGGGGACAGAGAGGCACGAATCGCGCCGAATAGACGATCAGCTGCGAGGGAGAAGCGGGCGCCAGGGGGATCCCGGAGAGTCCAGGTTCTACCTCTCGCTCGAAGACGACCTCATGCGCCTGTTCAACACCCAGCTCGTCGCCAGGGTGATGGCGAGGGGCATGGCGGAGGGCGAGCCCATCACGGCCAAGCAGGTGAGCCGCGGCGTCTTTAACGCCCAAAGGGCGGTAGAATCCAGAAACTATGAAATCCGCAAAAACGTCCTCGAATACGACGACGTCATGAACAAGCAGCGCGAGATCATCTACGCCGAACGCGGATCTTTAGTCGGAAACGACGCCGGGGACAGCATCCGCACCTTCGCCCAGGACGTGGCCAAAGCCTATGTCTCCTCCGCCTTCCAAGGAAGGCAGAAAACGGAGCTGTGGAACCTGGATTCCCTTTGGGAGGCCCTTTCCGACCTCTATCCCATTTCCTTGGATGAAGCTGAAGTGAAAGAAGGGATTTCAAAGCTCTCCCCTGCATCCGCCCTAAAGAAGCTTTCAGATGAGGTCTGTGCCGACATCCTCTCCCAATTCGATGAGAAGAGGGAAAAAATCGGCGAAGAGGCCGCAGAGGATCTCGAAAAGAAGATCGTTTTAACCGTGATAGACAAAAAGTGGAGGGAGCACCTCTACGAAATGGACTATCTCAAAGAGGGCATTGGCCTACGAGCGATGGCTCAGCGTGATCCGCTTGTGGAGTATAAGGCTGAGGGCTATGAGATGTTCCAAG
>JAFYIA010000060.1 GCA_017538865.1 Aeriscardovia sp.
CAACCGCTGCTTCTGCCTGGCCTCGATGCTGGCCACCCCGCCCTGGGCCGTGGCCTGAAGCTTTTTAAGCTCGGAGGCGAGGCCCTTCAGGCTTTGCAGGCAGTACTGGTCGGCAGAATCTTCCAGGCTCGCCGCCCTCGCCGACGCCTCCGCCAAACTCTTGGCGCCCTTGGCCTTGGCGTCGGCGATCATGTCCGCGGCCTTCTGGGATGCGAGCCTGGCCACGCTGTCTTCGCTCGAAAGGTAGTCGGCCCTCTCCTGGGCGTCCCGGACGATTTTTTCGGCCTTGGCCTCGGCATCCCTCACCGTGCTCTCGGCCGCGGCCACGGCCTGGCCCATGCGGGCGTCGGCGCTCCTCATGATCTCCACGGCGCTTTTGAGCTGGGTGGGGAGGGCGGATTTCAGCTCGTCCAAGAGGCTTTCCAGGGAGGAGCGGCTCACCTTTATGAGGTCCTGATCCATGAACCCGCTCCTGGCCTCCGACAGGATTTTGTACATTTTGTCTATCAGGGAGAAAATGTCCCCGTATTCGCTGGGCTCTTCTTGTGCCATGGGATCCTTGCCTGAAATAAGAAAAACTACACCTATTCTATATTTTTTCGTAGCATGGAAGTATGGAAACTAGCGACAACGGCCCTTCTACGGCCCTAAAGGAAAAATCGGAAGCCAAGGCCGAAGAGGACAGGCTCTCCGGCGACTTCGATTCGGAAAAGTACGCCCACTACGTGCAGAAAGACAAGCTGAAGGACCTGGAGGCGGGAAAGCCCGTAGTGGCCCTCTGCGGGAAGGTGTGGGTCCCCAAGAAGATCGTGCACAACTTCCCCGTCTGCCCCGAGTGCCAGAGGATCTACAAGTCCCTCTTCGGGGCCGAAAACTAGCGCGCCCGCACCATCCGGGTCTCGATCACGGGCTCCCCGGGGGAAAGGGAGAGGATCTTTTCGGGAAACTTTTTAAGCTCTTCCCTGCACCTCTCGCGGGCCTTCAGTAGCCCCTCTTTCCCGCACAGCCCCTCTCTGGGCTCGCCCCCCTCCGCCACGGTGTGGAGCATGGGGACGAGCCCTTCTTTTTCCGCATGCGCCTTCTCCCACTTCTCTTTGCACTCGGGGCTGCCCATGAGGACTATCTCTTCTTCGTATTTTCCGTCCTTTACGGCCCTGAAGACCGACTTGGCGTAAGGGTAGCTGCTCTTTCCCGCGCTCTTTTTCGACACGGGCTGCATCTTCCCGTTCCTGTCCTCCCTCTCCACGAGCTTGTAGACCATCTGGCTGGTGGGGATGCCAGAACCCGTCACGAGCCTCGTGCCTATCCCGCAGGCGTCTACGGGGGCGGCGTTCAAAGAGAGGAGGGCGTACTCGTCCAAGTCCCCCGTGACGGTGATTTTGGCCCCCCCGGCCCCCAGGGCGTCCAGCTCCGCCCGGACCTGCCTGGCCAGAGATCCGAGGTCTCCCGAATCTATCCTCACGCCTTTCAGGCCCGGGCCTGCGATCCTCACGGCCGAGGCTATCGCCTTCTTCACGTCGAAAGTGTCTACGAGAAGGGTGGCGTCCTTGTTGTTTTTGAATTGGACCTCGAACGCCTGCTTTTCGGAGTCGTGTACGAGTGTGAAGCTGTGGGCGCTGGTGCCGATGAGGGGGATGCCGTAGAGCATCCCGGCCTCCATGTTGCTCGTCCCCTCGAACCCGCCGACTATCGCCGCCCTCGCCGCGGCCACGGCCGCCCACTCGTTCATCCTCCGGCTCCCCATTTCGTAGCAGGGCCTTTCGGGGTTCACGTGGCTCATCCTGCACGCGGCGCTGGCCACGGCCGAGTCGTAGTTGAGGATGGAAAGCGAGAGGGTCTCCAGGAGCAATCCTTCGGCGTAGCTCGCCTCGACCTGCATCACGGGGGAGAGGGGGAAGTACATGTCCCCTTCCATGTAGGACCTTAAAGTCCCCGTAAAGCTGAAGTTTTCGAGCCAGGAGGCGGCCTTTTGTGAGATGATTTTTTTGGACAGGAGGAATTCCAGCTCCTTTCCGGTGGGCCTGAGGCCCTTGAGGGAGGAAAGGAGGCGGCCGAGACCCGCAAAGACCCCGTACCTCCGTCCTTCGCCCAAGCTCCTCGTATACACTTCAAATACGCACTTCCTGAACGCCGACCCGTCGGAAAGGGCGTCGGAGAGCATGCTGTACTCGTACATGTCAGTTAAAAATGCCGCAGATTCCATTTCCTTCCCCCCCAAAAAACAAAAAAGTTTTGCAATAGAGATTAACGCAAAACTTTCACAGGAGCCCTAACTTTTTCAGGCCGCGGCCTTCCTTTCGGCCCGCCTCTCCGCTTTGAGCCTTTCCCTCTCCGCCTTGGGGATTGTGGAAATCGCGCTGTAGCGGGGGAGGGCCTTGTCGAGGCCGTAGAGGATGTAGCCCAGGATAAGGAAGCCTATGGTGAAGTAAATGATCATTTTGCCCATCTCCCCCCAGCCGATCTTGGGGATGTCTACGAACCAGTAGGGGTAGGGGTTGTGGCTGCCGGGATCGACCCCGGCGTTGGGCCAGATGGCCGCCCTTATCAGGATGAAGGCGAACCAGCAGTAGGCGTAAAGGGGCCAGGTGAGGGGGAACCACCACCTGTAGCGCTTGTGGCGCTCGAAGAGGAAGAAATCTAAAGTAGCCATGATTGGCACCGTTATGTGGACCAGGGCGGTGTTGGGGATGAAGCCGAAAGCCTTCCACTCGGTGGCGTAGTCGGGCGCGGGGAGGATGGTGTTGGCCACTACTCCGGTGATGATTATGCACAGAGTCACTATCCCCTTGAGCCAGGGCCAGGGACGGTATCCCTCGGTCAGGGTGGCTATCCCCTCCCAAATGAATACGATCGCGATCGCCAGGTTGCTCTGGAAGGTGAAGTAGCAGAACTCTTCCCACTGCCCCCCGACGTAGCCCTGGGATATTCCGCCCAAGGCGAACAGGGCCACCAGGAACTCAAAGACAGCTATCAAGATTTTTCGTGTCATTCCATAAGTATACATGAAATTTTAAGGTTGCTTGGTACTGCACTCGTTAGACTGATTCTTTGTGGAAAGCATGCATTCCAACTCCCCGAGGCCCGACGGCCGGGAGTTTGACGAATTGAGGCCGTGCAGGATCTGGCCTCATTGGACCAAGAACCCCGAGGGGTCGGTCCTGATAGAGTGCGGGGGGACCCGCGTCCTTTGCACGGCGTCATGGGAGGACCAGGTCCCCCCGTGGAGGGCCGGCCGCGACCTGGGATGGGTGACGGCCGAGTACTCGATGCTCCCTAGGGCGACGGGGACCCGCAGCCCCAGGGAGGCCGTGTCCGGAAGGAATTCCAGGAGCCAGGAGATAAGCCGGCTCATAGGGCGCTCCCTGCGCATGGCCGTAGACTTTGAGGCCATGGGGGAGTGCGCGGTATATATAGACTGCGACGTCCTTCAGGCCGACGGGGGCACGAGGACGGCGTCCGTCACCGGAGGCTGGCTCGCGCTCAGGGAGGCAGCCGACTGGGCCCTTGAAAAGGGGCTCGTGCGCAAAGACTTCATCCGGCACCAGATCTCCGCCGTATCGGTGGGGGTGACGGATGCGGGAGAGGTTTTGGATCTCGACTACGCGGAAGATTCCAGGGCCTTTACCGACATGAACGTGGTCCAGACCGAGGACGGGGGCTTTGTGGAAATACAGGGGACGGGGGAAAGGGCCCCCTTCTCCCCTTCCCAGCTCTCCTTCCTCCTGGACCTCGCTTCAAAGGGGAATGAAGAGTTGAGGCAAAAGCAGAGAGAGGCGGAAAAATGAGCGTTCTTGTTACGGGCGGATGCGGCTACATAGGATCCCACATCGTCAGGGCCCTTAAAGAGCAGGGCGAAGAGACCGTGATAGCGGACGACCTGAGCTACGGGAAGGAAGAAAGGGCGAAGGGCTCCAAGTTTTACAAAATGGACGTGTGCGCTCCGGGGGCCAAAGAGGATCTGGAAAGGATCATGGAAGAGTGCGGCGTCGATGCCGTAGTGCACTGCGCCGCCAGAAAGCAGGTGGGCGAAAGCGTTGAAAAGCCCATCTTCTACTACAGGCAAAACGTCGGGGGCTTCTTGAACGTGATCGAGGCCATGAAGGACGCGGGGGTCACGGACATGATCTTCTCCTCTTCCGCCGCCGTGTACGGAGAGCCCCCCATGGACGTGGTCCCCGAATACGGGGTGGAAATGCTCCCCATAAACCCCTACGGGCAGACCAAGCTCTTCGGAGAGTGGATGGGCAACGCCGTGGCCAAAGCCTTCGGTTTGAACTTCTGCGCCCTGCGCTACTTCAACGTGGCCGGCTGCGCCGGGCCCGACCTCGCCGACCCCTCGGCCCTGAACCTCATCCCCATAGTCTTCGAGCGCCTCTCCCAGTTCAAGGCCCCCGTGATCTTCGGGGACGACTACCCCACTCCGGACGGGACGTGCGTGAGGGACTACATACACGTGGAGGACCTCGCTTCCGCGCACATCTGCGCCCTGAACTACCTTAGGCGCCCCGGGGAAAAGGAGTATTCGGCCTTCAACGTGGGCACGGGCAAAGGGACGTCGGTACGCCAAATCATAGACGCCATAAAGGAGGCCACGGGGATAAAGTTTGAGGAAAAGGTGGAAGGGCGCAGGGCGGGCGATCCCCCTATGCTCATAGGCAACGCCGAGCTCATAGGGCGCGTGATGGGGTGGAAGAGCGAAAAATCCCTCTCCGACATCATCTCCTCGGCCTGGGAGGCATGGCAGGCGGGGCCCAAGAGGATAGACGTCGGGGCCTGGAAGGAAAGGGCCTAGCCCTTCGCCTTTTTGCCGTGCGAGTAGGAGGAGCAGGATTCTAGCTGCTTTCTCCTCGCAAGCTTCATCTGCTTTTTGAGCCACACCTGCTTGGCAGGATTCACCCTCTTTTTTTCCAGCTGCTGCCTGTAGGCCGGGTACCACAGGTGCATTATGGGGTAGAGGGAGGTGAAGACGTATTCGGGCCTAGTGGTGCGGATGTGCCCCGGATGGGCCTCGAAAGTGTTTTTGAACCTGCGCATATAGGTGAGGAAGTCCGACTTCGAATCCCCCATCCGCCTCGCGCTCATCCCCACGATCATCTTGGGGTTGTAGGCGGTCTTGAGCCCGTTGGCTATGAGGTGCAGGGAGATGTCGATGTCCTCGTGGATCTCGTCTGCCAGGTCTTCGCACACTTCCCCCTTGATGGCGTTCCACGCCTTGGCCCTCAGGGCCATATTCGATCCGAACAGGAGCACCTTCCCCCCGTCGGCCTTGTAGACCCTCTTCCTGATCTGGTTGTCCCCCACGAGGCTCACCATCCTGGCCGGCATGTCGTAGTAGGTGACGGGGCCCGTAAGGCCCATCACCGCCCTGTCGTGGGCGAAGGAAGCCGTCACGACTTCTACCCAGTGGGGATCCATCATGCAGTCGGCGTCTATGCGGCCGAAAATGTCCCCCGTGGCATGGGCGAAGCCGAAGTCCCGGGTGGGGATTAGCCCCTGCCTGTCGGACTGCTCCAGGATTTTTACGTTGCAGTTCGGGTTTTGGGCTATGAATTTTCTGACTATCTTTTCGGTATTGTCCGTGGAGTTGTTGTTCACGACCAGTATCTCTTTGGCAGCCACGGTCTGCCGCGTGGCGCAGGTGAGGCATTCCGCTATCCGCTCTTCTTCGTTCCACGCGGGAATTATCACTGACACCGATAACATACTTATATGATAAGTTAAACGGGGTCGAAGGGATATTTGAGGCCCTTTTTTGATGATTTTAGGCAGATGGTGCAGGGAGAAGATCCGAAAAAGGAAGGCGGGAAGCGGGCGGCCCCCGAACCCGAAAAGCGCATAAACCTCGGAGAGAAGCTGAGCAAGGGCGACAGGCGCCATTCGCCCCCCTGGCTGCCCAGGGCCCTCGTGACTGTCATGGCCTTCGCATTTCTGGCAGTGTTCCTCTGGAAGATCTGGGGGGACGTGCGGGGGATCGTGTGCGACCTTGTGGTTTGCCTGTTTTTGAGCCTCGCCATGGAGCCGGCCGTAAAGTGGCTCATCCGCCACGGGTGGAAGAGGGGCCTGGCGGCCTTCTGCGTCTGGCTCTTCGTGCTCGTGCTGGCGGGGGGCTTTGTATGGATCTTCGGCAGGCTCTTTGTGACCCAGGCCACGGACCTGGCCTCCTCCATCCCCAAGTTCTACCAGGACCTCAGGGGCTACGTGGATTCGCACACCTCCTTCAAGCTCCCCGAGATCCGCAACCTCGGCTCCTTCGTCTTGAAGCGCGCCCAGTCTTCCTGGATAGGAAACTTCGCCTCTACCGCCGCGAGCCTCGCGGCCGCGGCCACCCACGCCGCCATCTCCCTTATGATCATCCTCTTTGTGACCTACTACATAATGTCTTCTGGCCCCAAGATGCAGCGCAGCATCTGCTCGTGCCTGAAGCCCTCCAGCCAGAAGAACTTCCTCATAGTTTGGACCGTGGTCCAGAACCAGGTCTCGAGCTTCCTTTCTTCCCGGATAATCTTGGCCGCCATCTCGAGCGTGTGCATGGCGACCTACATGCTCATAATGCACATCCCCTACTGGCTCCCCCTCTGCCTCATGTACGCCCTCGTCTCGCAGTTCATCCCCATGGTGGGGGCGTTCATAGGCGCGATCCTCCCCTTGGTCATAGTCTGGACGGACCAGGGCTTCAAGTGGGCCCTCTTCCTGGCCATCTACATCTTCGTCTACCAGCAGGTGGAGAACATGATCTTGGCCCCCAAAATCCAGCAAAAGACCATGTCGGTGCACCCGGCCATAGGGCTGATAGCGGTCTTCGTCTTCGGGGAGGCTTTCGGGGTGCTCGGATCCTTCCTCGCCCTCCCTATAACAGCGAGCCTCGAAGTCGTGTTCGACGCCTACTTCATGCGCAGCCGCCTCGTAGATTCCCCGCTGCTCTCCGATCCCGCCCCTGAGAAAAAGTCCAAAATGGCCAAGGCCGCAGAGGCCCTCGAAAAGAAGGTCTCCCCCCTGCGCTTCCCCAGGAGGGCCAAGGGATCCACGAGGCGCGCCTCCATCCAAGAGCAGCTGCGCGACGCCGGGATGGCCTACGAATCCTACAAGCCCGACGAGGAGCTAGATTCCAGCCGGACCGTGGCCATGGTAAAAAGGGAGAAGAAAAACAGGCCGGAGGGTCTTAAGAACCTGAAAGACTCCCCCAGGACCCATTGGGAAGACAAGGAGTGAGATGCCCATTTTGACCTTCCTCGACTGGGCGCTGTCCCTGGTGGGCGGGGCCATGGTGGCCTACGAGGTCTTCTACCTGCTGATGGGGCTGTTCGTAAAGACTATAGTGTTCCCCGACGCCCCCCAGGACAAGCGCTACGCCGTCCTCATATCGGCCCGAAACGAGAGCGAGGTCATCGGCCAGCTCATAGGCTCGATAAGGAAGAACGACTACCCGCAGAACCTGATAGACGTCTGGCTGGTAGCGGACAACTGCACGGACGATACGGCAGAGGTGGCAAGGGGCCGGGGCGCCCATGTGATAGAGAGGGAGAACAAGGTGCAGGTGGGCAAGGGATTCGCCCTCACCTACCTTTTGAACCGTATGGAAGACGAGGGCGCGGCCGAGGCGTACGACGCCTTCCTGGTGTTCGACGCCGACAACATCTTGGACGCCCGCTACTTTACCGAGATGAACAAGGCGTTCCACAAGGGGTTCCAGATACTGACGAGCTACAGGAACTCCAAGAACCTCTCCGAAAACTGGGTCTCGGCCGGGGCCGCCCTCTGGTTTATAAGGGAGTCGAGGTTTTTGAACAATACCAGGATGTTCCTGGGGTCCAGCTGCCACGTGGGGGGCACGGGCTTCCTCTTTTCGAAGGAAGTCATGAGGAAGAACGGGGGCTGGAAGTTCCACCTTCTGACCGAAGACATAGAGTTCACCCTGAATTCCATCCTCGAGGGCTACACCATAGGCTACTGCGGGACGGCCGTGCTCTACGACGAGCAGCCGGCGAGCTTCACCCAGAGCTGGAGGCAGAGGGTGAGGTGGAGCAAGGGGTTTTTGCAGGTGTTCAGGTACTACGCCCTCCCGCTTTTGCGCAAGATGTTTACGGACGCCGAGTTCGCCTCGGTGGACCTCATGCTGATGGTGTGCCCCCTGACCGTCATGTGGTTTTTAAGGGAGGTTTTGGGGATAATCTTCGTCTGCTGCGGGATCGTGACCTGGCAGAGCCAGCTGATCTCCCTCGACAACTGGCTTTACGGAGTGGGCTGGGGCATGGCCGGAATGATGGTCATAGCGGCCCTCACGGCCATTGCAGAAAGAAAGAGGATCGGGGCCAGCAATAAGGAGCTTTTGGCCTTCGTCCTCTCCTTCCCCATCTACGTCCTCAGCTATATCCCCATTTCCTTCCAGGCGCTCTTCGCCAAGAGCCAGTGGAAGCCCATAGTCCACCACAAGCAGCAGGAGGGGCAAGATGCCTAGGGAGATAAAGAAGGCCGTGGGGGAAGTGAGGCGGTGCTTTAGGAGCGTGGGCCTTTGCCGGGGCGACGCCCTCCTTCTGGCCTGCTCTGGAGGGCGCGACTCTATGGCACTTGCGCTGGCCTCCGAAATCTGCGCCCGAAGCATGGGGCTTTTTCTCTCCGGCATCGTAGTAGACCACGGGCTCCAGGAGGGGAGCGGAGAAGCGGCCGCGCAGGCCGCGGCCAAGCTTTCCCGTATGGGGATAAGGGCGAAGATCGCAAAGATTTCTTTGGACCCTGAAGAGGAAAAGGAGAACGGGGAAGAGGCCGCGGCGAGGGAGGCGCGCTACGGGGCCATAAGAAGGGAGGCCGAAGATCTCGGGGCCAGGGCCGTCCTTTTGGCCCACACCCTCACCGACCAGGCCGAGAGCGTGCTTTTGGACGCCTGCAAGACCCCTTCCTCCGCCTCGTGGACCGGGATGGCGGAGGAATGCCGGAGGGAGGGTGTGACGTACCTTCGCCCGTTCCTTAGAATCTCGAGGAGGGAGACGACGGCAGTGTGCCGGGAAGCGGGGGTTTCCTGGTGGGACGATCCCACCAACGGGATCGAAGGCGAAGCCGGAAAAGAGCTCCCCCGGCGCAGCCGCATCCGCTCCCTCGTCCTTCCGGAACTGGATGAAATTTCGGGGGGCGGCGCCGAAGCGCACCTGGCGGCCTTTGCCTCCATGCACAGAGAGGACGAAGAGTTCTTGGATTCCCTGGCCAGAAAGGCGTTGGAGCCCTTCGCCTTCGCCCTGCCCTTCTCCATCCCCTCTTCCCTCCTCTCCTCCCTCCCCCGGCCGGTAGAGAGGAGGTGCTGCAGGATCATCCTCAAAAGCTTTCTGGACCGCAGGGCCGCCGTTGAAAAGCAGGTGGAGGCGTTCATGGGGCTCCTCGAAAAGGGGAAGGGCGAGATTTGCCTGGCTTCGTCCCTGCGGCTGCGCGTAGGAAAGGGGGAGGCGGTAATAAATTTATGCAATAATTGATTTCATGGAAATAGAGGATGTCAGGGATGATATCGAAAAAGTTTTGCTGACTAAAGAACAGATTCAGAGAAAAATCAAAGAGACCGCCCGCAAAGTGGACGAAGACTACGGCGGGAAGAACCTGGTCCTGATCGGCGTCCTCAAAGGCGCGGTAAACGTGATGACGGCGCTCATGAACTACATGCACACGACCTGCCCCATAGGCTTTATGAGCCTGTCCAGCTACGGGGAGGGTTTCGAGTCGACCGGCCGCATCACAGTCCGCTCCGACCTCAACGTGGACGTTGAGGGCAAAGACGTCCTCATAGTCGAAGACATTGTAGATTCGGGCAACACCCTCCATTGGCTGGAGGGATACCTTTTGAACGAAAAAAAGGCGAAGACGGTGAACGTATTCCCGCTCCTCAGCAAGCCTTCCCACAGGAAGTGGGACATATACGTCAAATACCCCGGCTATGAAATTGAAGACGATTTCGTCATAGGATTTGGTCTAGACTATAAAGAATGTTACCGCAACCTGGATGCTATAGCGGTTCTCAAGCCTTCCGTATATTCACAGGAAAGGATGTGAAATTTGCCCTCTCCAAATTCAAGCAATGGAGGCCATAGGCGGTCTTTTTGGAGCCAGCCATGGGTATGGATTGCATGCATACTGATTCTCGCGTTCCTCTTGTTCGAGTTTTTGGGGGATCGCGGAGCTAAGACAATAAGCACGCAGGAGGGCCTGAATCTGCTAAAGCAGCAGGGCTCGGTGCAGGTAGATTCGGCCACCATAAACGGGCCAAAGCAGGTAGTTACCCTGCAGCTCGACAACAACTTCTCCCCCACCATTGACGGCAAAACCGTAAACTACGGCAAAGACGTCCAGTTCTACTACGTCATGGCCCAGGGCGGACAAGTTGCCGAGGCAGTAGAGAAGGCCACGAGCCGGACAGGCTACAAATACAATTCCATAGTCCCCAACAACAGCGTATGGAGCTATCTTCTCACTTCCCTGCTCCCCCTCATCATCCTCTTCCTGGTCTTCTGGTGGCTCATGAGCAAGCTCCAGAGCGGGGCCGGGGGAATTATGGGCATGGGCGGGAAGAAGAGCAACCGCCTCCCCAATTCCGAAATCCCCAAGACAAAGTTCTCGGACGTCGCAGGCGAGCCTGCGGCAGTGCAGGAAGTGGAGGAGATCAAGGACTTCCTCAAAGACCCTGCCAAGTATAGGAGACTGGGAGCCAGGATCCCCAGGGGCGTCCTCCTTTACGGCCCCCCGGGAACCGGAAAGACCCTTTTGGCGAGAGCCATCGCAGGCGAGGCCGGCGTCCCCTTCTATGCCATGGCAGGTTCGGATTTCGTAGAAATGTTCGTGGGCTTGGGCGCCTCCAGGGTGAGGGAGCTCTTTGACGAAGCCAAAAAGCACGCGCCCGCCATTATTTTCATAGACGAGATCGACGCCGTGGGTCGAAAGAGGGGCTCCGGAATGACAGGCGGCCACGACGAGAGAGAGCAGACCCTGAACCAGCTCCTGGTCGAAATGGACGGCTTCAACAACGACACGGGCATCATCGTCATAGCCGCCACCAACAGGCCGGACGTTTTGGACAAGGCGCTCCTGCGCCCTGGCCGTTTCGACAGGCAGGTGTCGGTCGAAGCCCCGGATCTTCAGGGCAGGGAGGCCATCTTGAAGGTGCATGCCAAGGGCAAGCCCTTCGTGCCCAACATCGACCTGCACCTCATAGCCGTGAGGACTCCCGGCTTTACCGGGGCGGACCTTGCAAACGTATTAAACGAGGCCGCGCTTCTGACTGCCAGGTCCAACGCCCAGCTCATAGACGAGAGGGCGATAGACGAGGCAATCGACAGGGTTATGGCGGGGCCCAGGCGCCAGTGGAAGGGCATGGCTCTGGACGAACTCCGCAACACCGCATATCACGAGAGCGGACACGCCCTGGTCGCGGCCTGCATGCACCACACCGACCCAGTAACCAAGGTCACCATCCTCCCCAGGGGCCGCGCCCTGGGCTACACGGCTGTAATGCCCCAGACGGACCGGTACTCCGAGACGCGCGACGCCCTCCTGGATCAGATGGCCTACGCCATGGGCGGGAGGACCGCCGAGGAAATCGTCTTCCACGATCCCACTACGGGCGCCTCCAACGACATCGAAAAGGCTACCAACATCGCCCGCGCCATGGTGCTTCAGTACGGCTTCAGCCAGAAGCTCGGGGCGATAAAGTGGGGCGATGAGTCCGACAGCCAAGATGCCATGGAAGACATACGCCCCCACCCCTTCTCCGAAAAAACGCAGGAGATAATAGACCAGGAAGTCCTCGCCCTCGTGGAAAACGCCCATACTGAGGCGTGGAGGGTCATAAACCAAAACAGGGCGATACTCGACGAAATGGTCAAAGAGCTCATGGACAAAGAGACCCTCGGCCCTGCCGATTTGAAGCGCCTCTTTGCCAATGTGGTCATGAGCCCGGAAAGGCCCCAGTGGCTTTCCAACCCGTCCCGGCCCGTTTCCGACATCCCCCCGGTTCCGATCCCGGCAAATCTCGCCCACTCCATAAACACGATAGATACCCCCTCCCAGCCCAACGCCGAAGCGGGCAGATAGGAGCTTATGAAGGCCAGAAGGACCCCTTGGACGGCCCTTGCCTGCGCGCTTGCTGCCGGGGTGGCCGTCGGGTACGCTTTCGCCAGGTTCATCGGCCTGACCAACCTTCCCCTTTTAGGCACGACCTACGCCGCCTCGGGAATACTCTTCCTTTTGGGCCTGGCGGTTTTGATAATGGGGCTTACGGTGAGGCGCTACGTCAAGGGGAACCTCAAGTATCTCGATCCCGGCAGGGCCTTCCTCACCCTGGCCTCGGCCAAGGCCCTCTCTATCGGGGGGTCTTTCCTCGCAGGATGGTTTTCGGGACAGATAATCGACACGGCCTCCAAAGCCGATGCCTCCTTTTTCCGGCACGCTTTAATTACCTGCGCCGTCGCGGCCTTTGTGAGCCTTCTGGATGCGGCCTGCGGAATCGTAGTCGAAAAATGGTGCCAGCTTCCTCCGCCGGATGGGAAAAAGGCCGAAAAAAAGAGCCCCCAGGAAACCAATCCGGGGGCACAGGCGGCTTAAACTCAGCCGCGGGTGAGCTTTCGGTGGATCATATGGGGCCGGCTCGCTTCCTCTCCAAGCCTTGCCACCCTGTCTTCCTGGTAGGCTTGGAAATTCCCCTCAAACCAATGCCAGCGCGCGGGGTCTTCTTCCGTCCCCTCCCAGGCTAGGATGTGTGTGGCGAGGCGGTCCAGGAACCAGCGGTCGTGGGAAATCACTACGGCGCAGCCCGGGAACTCTTCCAGCGCTTCTTCTAGGCTTTCCAGCGTCTCAACGTCCAAGTCGTTGGTGGGCTCGTCCAAAAGGAGGAGATTTCCGGCCTTTTTGAGGGTGAGGGCCAAGTTCAGGCGGGTCTTGTCGCCTCCTGAGAGCATCCCTGCCAGCTTTTGCTGGTCGGACCCCTTAAATCCAAAGCTGGCCGTGTAGGCCCTGGAAGGGATCTGCTGTCCACCGGCCTCTATAAACTTCTCCCCGTCCGACACGACTTCCCAAAGGGTCTTTTTAGGGTCTATCTTTTCCCTGTTCTGGTCCACATAGCTTATCTGCACGGTGGATCCCAGCTTTATTTCGCCTTCTGTGGGCTTTTCAAGCCCGGCTATCATCTTGAAGAGCGTGGACTTTCCCACCCCGTTGGGGCCTATTACGCCCACGATGCCGTTCCTGGGGAGGGTAAAGCTCAGGTTCTCCATGAGGGTCCTGTCCCCGAACTTCTTAGTGAGGTTCTTTACCTCCAGGACGTCAGATCCCAGCCGCGGGGGCTGGGGGATGTGGATGTCGGTAAAGTCGGACTTCTTTGAAGCGGCTTCCTCGGCCACCATCTGGTCGTACCTTTCCAGCCTCGCCCTGTTTTTGGCCTGCCTGGCCTTGGGGGAGGAGTGCACCCACTCCAGCTCGCTTTTGATCCTTTTGGCGAGCTTGGCGTCCTTCTGGCCCTGTATCTCCATCCTCTTTTGCTTGGCCTCAAGGTAGGTGCTGTAGTTACCTTCGTACCCGTAAAGGCTGCCCCTGTCCACCTCGCATATCCACTGGGCCATGGAGTCCAAAAAGGCCCTGTCGTGGGTGATGGAGATAACGGCCCCCTTGTAGTCTTTGAGGAACTTTTCGAGCCAGAGGATGGACTCCGCGTCAAGATGGTTGGTGGGCTCGTCCAAAAGGAGGAGGTCCGGGGCCTGCAGGAGCAGGCGGCAGAGGGCCACCCTGCGCCTCTCCCCTCCGGAAAGAACGCTGATTTTGGCGTCCTCGTCCGGGCACTGCAGGGCGTTCATGGCCTGCTGGAGGGCGCTGTCGACCTCCCAGCCGTTGGCCGCGTCTATCTCTTCCTGGAGCTTTCCCATCTCGGCCAAAAGCGCGTCGTAGTCGGCGTCGGGGTCGGAAAGCTCCTCGCTTATCTCGTTGTAACGGTCGAGCTTTTCCTTTATGGGGCCTATCCCCTCTTCCACCACCTCCCTGACGGTCTTATTGGGATCGAGCTCCGGATCCTGGTCGAGCAGCCCCACAGTGGCGCCGGAGGCCACTTGGACGGAGCCGTTGGAGGGCTCTTCTTTTCCCGCCATGATTTTGAGCAGGGTGGATTTTCCCATGCCGTTGGGGCCCACCACTCCGATTTTGGCCCCCTTGAGGAAGTTGACCGAAACGTCTCCTAAGATGACCTTGTCGCCGAAGGCCTTGCGCACGTGGTCCATCTGGAATATGAAATCTGACACTGTAAAGCTTTCTTTAGAAACTCTCTTTTTTTATGCAAGTCTTATGGAATTTTACCAACAGACCCTAAGTTACTCCTTTGGCTTGCAGGAAAAGGAGCCTGAAAAAGGGAAGGCCCCCGCTCCCGCGGGGGCCGGGATTTAGCCCATTCTAGGGGGTGCAGGCTCAATCGCGGTAAGAAGCGGGAAGGGAGCTCCCACAGCGATCTTCCACGAAGGAGGCGAGCCTCCCTTCTTTTGCAAGGGCGGCCGAATCTGCGATCTCGAAGTTGGGGCGGTATTTGCCTGGGATGGTCCCGTTTTCGCTGAAGCCAAAGATGAAGTTGGTGGAGATCCTGTAAATGATTTCCGAAGGCGCGATCCCGAAGACCTGCCTGGAGAAGATGTGGTCCAGCCTTTCTTTGCCATCCGGGAAGATCCGCTTCATTTCGGGGTTCCGGTAGAGCCTCTTTACGATTTCGGCTATGAAAAGCCCGCTCTTCATATAGAGGTCGGCGAAAGTGTGATCGGGGTCGGCAAAGCAGCCGGGCTCTTCTTTCTCGAAGAGATCGAGCATGCGCTTTACTACGGCCTTGGGGGTGAAGATCTGGTTTGTCTTCTGGGGCGGGATGTAGTCGAAGATGTCTCTGTCGCCTTCTTCTTCAAACCAGTTCGCCAGCTCACGGCGCTTCTTCATGAAGTACTCTATGGCCGCATTGAAGACGGCGTCGTTGAAGACGTGCCCTTCAAAATGCCTCTCTTCCCCGGTTTCGAGATCCGTGTAGTCTCCGCCGTTGAGAAGGTAGTCGAAGTCTTCTTCGGAGATGCCGGTCACTTCTTTGAAAACTTCCTCCGGCACGCCGTCTGCGAGGTTCTCAATGGTGGTCTTCGAGGTCCCGTCTTCGTTATAGGCGCCGTAGGCCATCAGGAAGGTCGGCACCGCCGAGGCAAGGCTGCGGAGCTGTTTCTTTTTTGCCTCGATATAAGGATCCGCTTCCCTTTGCTCCTTTTCCTTCGTCGCCTCTTCTGCGACAATCTCTTCGGCTTTCTCAGTAGCCCGTTCCTGCCACCGCTTCTCTTCCTCCCCCTGCTCGGCTTCGAGGTTTTCAAGCTTCAAGTCGAAAGATTCGGCAATGCTCCGCCTTTCTTCTTCGTCGTCGCCTGCCGCCTTTAGGTTTTCTTCCCTATCCTTTTCAAGATTGTTTTTCCTGATGAGGTAGGAGGCCTCCATAGTTTGGAGCTTGGGAGTAATCTCCTGGTTTATCCTCTTCTCGCATTTTCTAATGACGTCTGGAGACAGTCCCGCATTTTCCTTCGCTTCCTCCATCACGGGAGACGTGACTGTTTCTTTGACGAACTTGTCATACGCTGCCAAAGGGTTCTTTTGAGGGGTGTTTAGCATGCGATCCCTAAAGCTTTGCATAGCGGAAGGATCGGGGTCCGAATAGACTTTCTTTCCGAAAATCTCCTCTTTTCTGGCTTCCGTCTCTTCCCTGGTGGGGTGGGCGTTGCCTTCGGCGTCGAGGGATTCTAGGACGGAAGCGTCTCCATTTCCCTTTTCCGCCTGGGGGTCTCCAAACTGCTTGACGCTTTGCAAGATCCTGTAGGACCTGGGGTTTCTCATCACAATCCCGATGTTTTGGAACAGCCCGTCATAGTGGAAGCCCCTTTCTACGGCCTCCCTTCCTTCGGTTTTAACCGGGAAGGCTATGATCTGCTCGGGATCCAGCTCCACCATCTCCCCCTGCTCGTCTTCGCTTATGACGGGGAAGAAATTGAGGAGGCGCCTGGAATTTTCCTCCCGCCGGCGGGTGTCAAGGTATTCGTCTTCCCCGTGGGAGCAGAGGCTGTTGGCGTAAGCGTCGTATATGGTCAGGGCCCTGGCCGGATCGAAGTCGAAGACGTAGGCATTCTGCTTGCGCCACTCCTGCATCCTCCCATCGACTTCCGTCCGGAAACTGTAGGGATTTTGGGTGCGGAACGCCGCCTGCACGTACCTTTCTTTGGACTTGAGGCTTGAAAGCATCAGGATCGCATTCCACTCCGGAACCGTGACCCCGGTCGTAAGCTGCCCCACGGAAAGCGTGATCGTCTTTTTCCCGCTTCTGATCGCTTCCCGCACTTTCTCCAAAGAGCCCTTATTGCCATTTGAGAGGCTTTCCTCTTCAAATTCCGCGTCCCCGTCCTCATCATCGCTTTTCTTTCCCACGGCTTCCACCACCTGGTATTCCTTGAAGAAGGGGTGGCTTTTAAGCTTTGCAGCCAGGGCTTTGACGGAGGCAATTCTGTTTAGCAGCCAGAATGTGTGGCGAAGCTCTCCCCGAAGCTCAGGGGTCGAGAAGGGGTACTTGGCGTTCTGCGTCAAGGCGTTCAGGAACTTGTCGACGGCCTCCCCATGTTTGAAGGCGCCTTTGGAATCAGTCTCAAACAGTTCATTCAGATCGAAGGCCCAACTATAAGCGTCTCCGTCTACTACGGTCCCCTTTTGAAGCTCTTCCAGGACTATGTCGCTTATTTTATAAGTCAGCATATTCAGCCTGGGCATGGGCTCGTAAGGGTTGCGATCCTTGCTTCCCCACTCTTCCTTGGCTTCCTGCTCGTCTTCATAAGTCCAGTTGAATATGGCTCCGGCAGGGAATTTGTTGTTGGCGAGGGCCTTGAAGGGAGTTCCCGAGAGGTAGAGAGTGTAGCTGCGGCAGATTCTCTCAAAAACCGTCTGGGTCTCTAGGGTGTCTACGGCTTCGTGGGATTCGTCGACAATCATAATGTCGTAGCTGGTTTTGCTGATATGCTCCAGCTTGTCTTCTGTTGCCGCAGGGTTGAAGTACCTCGATCCCTTGAGATCCTGGAAGCTTACAAATGCTATGGTTGGCTTGCCTGTGTTGAGATCTTCAATCATTGCGCGGTTAAGGATGTCTTGCAAATACTTTTCCCGCGTGATGCAAAGCGGGTATTTTGCTACATCCTGCAAGTCTTTGACGTTGCTTATGAAGTAATATTTCCGGCTTCCCAAATACTTCGCATAATCGTTGTACCAGGAATCTGCAATTACGGGCCTGTTGGTGACTACCAAGATGCGCTTAAACCCCATGCGCTCGCAGAGGGCGTAGGCTGTCAGGGTCTTTCCGAAGCGGGGCTTTGCGTTCCACAAAAAGTCGCTGCCCTTCCCGGAGCTTTCAAACCAGCGCATGGTTTTTTCTATCGCGTCTTTTTGTTCTTCTCTAAGCGGCGGAAAGGGCGCCGCTGACGGGTCATCCTTCAGAATTCCGTGGTTTTCCTTGAACTCGTAAAGGCGCTGTTTCGCCTCGCTTGGGGAAATTTTGAACCATTCTGAGGGTTTGCCGTTTTCATGGGGC
>JAFYIA010000061.1 GCA_017538865.1 Aeriscardovia sp.
AGCATAGAGGAGAGCCTTTTGAAGCTTTCCCCCCCCTCTACGGCCGTCTCCATCAACCGCTCGGCCCTCCTTTCCGACATCGACATAATCGTTTCCAATTTCGCCACGGTGGACCTCGAGGACCTGAACATGGGGGAGTTCATCCTCTCCCTCCTCCAGCTCATGCAGCGAAACGGCCTCGAGATCCCCTCAAACCTCATCCTCGTCTCCCGCGCCCTCGTGACGCTGGAGGGGACGATTTCCGAGTTCATACCGGATGTGAACATGGTGGAAATCATCGAGGAGCACCTGAAGCGCGGCGGCATGGGGGAAGGGTTTAAAAAAGAGGCGGCCTCCCTCGCCCGCGAAAGCCTCCAGGGGGCCCACGGGCTGCTCGGATCCCTTGCGGACTCCAAGGTGGCCGTAAAGCAGCTCACCCGGGGGAACCTGAAGATAAACGCGGAGCTCGTGGGATCCCAGACCCCCCTGAGGCAGCTGAGCTACATAATCGACCGGCTCACCATGGCCATAATAATAGCCGGCCTCTTTGTAGGCTCCTCCATCGTCTACTACGCCAGGATCCGGCCGGTGGTATTCGGAATCCCCATAGTCGGGATGCTGGGGTATGTCGTGGCTTTCTGCCTGGGGGTGTGGATCATAATCGACATAATGCGCCGCAACCACCAGCTGCGGAAGAAATCTAGGCATAAATAAGGGCCGGTGGTATAATTTTCCCGTACATGGTGGGCGTAGCTCAGTCGGTAGAGCATCTGATTGTGGTTCAGAAGGTCGCGTGTTCGAATCACGTCGCCCACCCCATTTTTTTGCCTGAAACCCGCAAATGCAAAAGAGCCCTCCCCACCTGGGAGGGCTCTTTTCATGTGGGCTGTCTAGAATTGACGCGAGTGCACGGGAAGGGACTCGAACCCTCACGTCTTAGACACAGGAACCTAAATCCTGCGCGTCTACCATTTCGCCACTCGTGCGTTGGAGCCGTTTAACAGGTTTGAACTGTTGACCTTCTCTTTACGAGAGAGACGCTCTACCAGCTGAGCTAAAACGGCCTGACGCTTAAAGTATATCAGACGCGCAGGGAGTCGGAGAAAGATGAGGAAGATGAAACCTAAGGCGAGGAACCTCAATATAGAGCTTCTCCGGTGCGTTGCCATCCTTTCAATCGCCCTCTTCCACACCTTCGTCCCCTATTTCAACGCCCTGGCCTACGGTGCCGCCGCCCCCGGGATAAATACGGCCATGAAAGGCTCTTTTATAGCCTTATTTTCCATGGGCCTCATAAACTTTTTAGGCAGCACCGGAAACTTCATCTTCTACATGATTTCCGGATTTTTCCTGATCCCCCACGCCATAAGGGAGGAGGGCCGCGGATTTTGGCAAAAGCAAGTCCGCTCCGTGGCCAGAAGATGCATAGTAATAGTGGGGTCCGTCATAGTCTTCGCCCTCCTCACCGTATTTTTGCACTTCGTCTGCCGCATGCCCTCCGCAAAGCTTGGAGGAATCCGCTGGCTCGGAGGGGATCTCGAGTTCATCTGGCTTTACCTCCTCTTTTGCGCCCTCGCCCCCTTCGCGGCCCTCGTCCAAAGCAAGTGGGGCAAAGGGTGGGGCGTGCTTTTGTCCCTCCTCATCGTTCTTACATTTGCCTGCAACGCCTTCATAGCCTTTTTCTCCCAAGGGGGCGTGAATCACGCCTTGGACGGCTGGAGGAAGATTATGAGTGCGCTCACCTACTTTTGGGGCTTCTGCCTGGCAGGGCTGGCCGGGGAAAAGGGGTGGAGCCGGAACCGAAAGGGCGCCAAAGAGATTTTCCTTGTCTGCATCTTTTCCGCCCTCATAACGACGTTCGTGTGCGCCGCGGCGCAGAGCTGGAAAATGGCGGGCGAGCTCTCCTTTAAGTCGACTTCCCTCATATCTTTCGGCATAGCCTTCTCCCTCCTGATGCTTTCGGCTTCCAGTGAAAGGAAGAACGAGGAGTTCAAGTCGGGGAGAGCCATAGCATTTTTCGCCAACGGCATCCTGGGCTTTTACATCTTTCAGTCCATGCTCACCTCTTTCTGGCACCTCCTGATTTTCCCGGTCATAAACAGCCTCTCCATGCCTGGCTTCTTCCCGTTCATAGCCCTCCTCATCTTCGCGTCCCTTCTGACTTTCATCTACACCCTCGTCCTCTCCGCCCTGGGATCCTGGGTGCGCCTGCCCCTGCTTGCGGCAGGATCCAGGCTTCTCAAAAGTTGATTGGCTCAAAGCCGGGAAATAAAATCATCGCTTATGGATATAAAAATTGCTCCCAGCATCCTTTCGGCGGATTTTTGCAATCTCCAATCGGACCTCGAGGCTGTAAAAAGCGCAGACCTCATACATGTAGACGTCATGGACGCCCACTTCGTCCCGAACCTGACGATAGGTGCGCCGGTAGTCAAAAGGATCGCCCAGGTTTCTCCCCTCCCTCTGGACGTCCACCTCATGATAGATTCCCCCGACGTTTTCGCGCTCGATTATGCTTTTGAGAATGTGGAAAGCATAACCTTCCACCTCAAGCCGGCCCAGGCCCCTATCAGGCTCGCCAGGAGGATAAGGGAAAAGGGGATAAAGGCCTGCTGCGCCCTAAATCCTGCAGTCGGACTAGAAGGTCTTTTGGGTATTTTGGAAGAATTTGACTCAGTCCTCATAATGAGCGTGGAACCGGGATTTGGAGGCCAAAAGTTCCTCGCTTCCCAGCTTTCCAAGCTTGCGCGCCTGAAAAAGGAGATAAAAGATAGGGGGCTGAATACTAAGATAGAGATAGACGGAGGGATAAACAAAGAGACAATAGGGCTGGCCTGCAGGGCCGGAGCCGACATTGTTGTGGCCGGTTCCGCCATTTACGGCGAGAGGGATCGCGCCCAAGCCATAAAGGAATTAAGGGAAATAGCGGAAAGAGCCTGAAACATGCCAGATTTAGAGACCCGGAGCGTGGAAGTTTCCAGACACGTCTGGACGGTGCCGAATTTTATAAGCTTTCTGCGCATAGCTTCCATACCGGTGATAGCCTGGCTGATAGCCTCCAACCACCTCCTGTGGTCTCTTCTTCTCATGGCGCTTTCCGGAATTTCCGACGGGGTAGACGGGTATGTGGCCAGGCGCTTCGACCAGGTCTCGGTCCTGGGGCAGATCCTTGACCCTATAGCCGACAGGCTCCTCATCATATGCTCCTGCATAGCCCTGGCCGTGGCACACCTCCTGCCTTGGTGGATTTTGATAGTGATTTGCTGCAGGGACTTCGTCATAGGGATTGAAGTGCTGATCTTGGCCAACAAAGGATACGGACCTTTGCCGGTCCACTTTGTGGGGAAGGTGGGTACCTTCGTGATCCTTGTGGCCATCCCCTGCCTCATCATCTCCCACGTAATCCCTGCAGGCTCTTTGGCGCCCCTGTCTTTCTACTGCTTCGGGATGGCCAGCTGCTACTGGGGAATAGGCCTTTACTGGATGGCAGGGCTGGTATACATAGCGCAGGGAATGTCCCTAATGAAGAAAAGAAAGCACTAAGGATGGATGAAGAAAAAGAGGCGGAGCGCACCGTCATAGGCCTCCCCCCGGTAAAAGTGCCTGCGGCCCTGGCCAGGGAAGGCGCCCTTACAGGCCAGGATCTCGAAGTTATGGATAAGCTCGCAGAAGGCAACGCGCTTCTTATAGCGGTCAGCGGTTTCTCTCAGAATGTGAGGTACCTTCTCGATGAGCCCTCAATAAGCGTAGGCAGGAGCATGAAAGCCGACATCCTCTTGGACGACCCCACGGTTTCAAGGCGTCATGCCCTTTTCACGAAGGTCGGAGGCACCTACGTCCTCAAAGATCTGGATTCCTTAAACGGCACTTATGTGAATGGCGCCCGCATAGACAGCCTCGAGCTCCACAGCGGGGACGCCATTATGATAGGGCGCTTTAAAATGCTCTTCTACTTAAAGGATCACTCGTAGTCGGCGAGCTCCCCCATCTCGTGCTCTTCTATCTTCTTTGCAAGCAGCGCCTTGAGCTCTTCTTCCGTGCGCCTTTCGAGGAGCATGTCGTAGTGGGATCTCTTCGCCTTTCCGCCGTCCAAAGGATCCCCCTGGCGGTCTTCTTGGACGCATGTCAGCCCGCAGTGGCAGAACCAGGTCGCCGGCACGGTCGCCTGTTTTGCGAAAGGCACGATGGTCCTGTGGCCCTTAGGGCACACGTACACGACGTCCTTTCGTTCCGCCAGAGTCACTCCTTCATCTGATTCCAGGCTCTTTGCCCCTATGCTCCTGCCCCGAAGGCTTCTTTCGGCCATTGTCTTCCTTTCTCTGAGAAATTCTCCCGGACTTCTCTTAACGTCTGCTTTTGGAATTTTATTCCTGAGCTTCTATGAATCTCTTCAGCCTAACAATCCTTTTTTCCTTTTTCCTGCGCTTCAGGGCAGCATGGGCCTGGGCATACTCCTCTACGCTCTCCTCGAGGGGCCTTTCTATCGCGCTCTTGCGGAAGGCGGAAGGGGGATCGGGGCGAATTGGATCTATACGGATGGAAGATCGCAGCTTGTCTACGTCCTTTTTCAGTCTCTTGGCGCTTTTAAAAAACACTTCCCCTCTTTCGGATCGATTCTAAATAAAACGGGCATTTTGTCGAACTCGCTTTGCTCTTTGAAAGCTGATGCGGTTTTTCTTTTACTTTACCATGAGTCGATAAAGGAGAAGCTCTTTGACATTAACGCAGCCCTCGCCCCAAAACTTCGTTTTGCAGAGTTTCTACGCCTTCTTGCGGCGCTTCAGGAACAGCGCGCCGCCGCCGCCCGAGAGGGCGAGGACCCAGCGGCCCCCGATGAAGGGCAGGCTAGAGAGCAGGACGACGTTGTAGACTACCCTCTTCGAGGGCTCGAGGAGGTTTAGGGGGTCGGATACGGACGTTATGGTCTCGTGGGAGGAGTAGGAGAGATGGGCGGTGAAAGAGATGCTGGGCTTGGAAGAGGAGGCGACGGGGCGGGGCTGGCCTCGGTCAGTGCCGGTGGTAAGGCCCCCGAAGGAGAAGTCGGCCTCCGAGTTCGGCTGCTCCGAAAAGTCATAAGGCGTAGAAGACCAAGTCCAGCCTCCCGCACTGCCTGCAGCGGGGGCGAGGTACTCGGTCTTTCCGTCCTGGACCTGGGAAACTGTGAACTTGACGCCCGTGGCAGGAGTGTCTGTCCCCCACCACAGGCTCTGGAACCAGAGGCCGGTCTCAGAGGAATTGGAAGACATGGAAAGGGAGGAAGGGAGTGAAAAGCTGAAAACCTATCGCCTTTACCAAATATTAAAAGCAGGGGGATTACTCCCCAACTACGCTTAACTCCCTCTCAGCCCTGGCGACTATGAGATCCCTTATAGTCTTAGGCCCCACCGAGCTGATGTGCTTGGAGTGGGAGATGCAGAAAGCCACAAACCAGCTGTCATGGCTGACCGTCATGTAGACCTTTAGCTTTTCACCTTCGGCCGTTTCCACTCTGGCTTCCGGAAATTCTGAAATTTGCCCCAAAAGATCGCTGTCGCACACAAAGCTTACGGGCATCTTCTTCCCCTCGCTGTGGAAGGCGGCCGGAGCAGAGCCTGCAGGGGCTTTTCCTGTAAGGGGGCGGATTCGGGAAATGGAGGAGATTCTGAGATTTTGAGGCTGCCCTTCTTCATCCCTTCCTACCAGCCAGTAGATGCCTTCGTCCACTACGATCCTGTCAATGAAGATCTTCTTTTTGCACTTTTCCCCCGCAGCGTCCGACCATTCGGCCTCCAGGCTTCCCCCTTCCCTGGCAATCTCGCGAATCGCGGGGAGGAGAGCGGGTTCCACTTCGCACCCCGTCAGGCTCAGCCATGGCACGGAGCCTGGGCTGGTGTATTGGCGCAGATACCTCCCCAGCCTCTCTGCCGAGGCCCTCCCTTCGGGGGAAAGGAAGGAAGACCTGGCAAGGTAGTGCACCGCCGCGGCCAGAAGGCTGGCGTACTGCGGGGGGATTCCGGCCAGCCTTTCCAGCCCCAGGGAGTTAGTGGTCTTTACTATCCCCTTTTGCTCCAGGAGGTCCCAGTCGACGTCGAAAAACTGCGATCCCGCGATCTCCCCGTCATCGGAAACCGTGCTAAGGATCCCGATGTCGCGCCTTATAAAGTCGACCGCCCTCTTTTCTTCCTCCCTGTCGCCAAACCCTATAAACTGGCGCGCAAGATCCTTCAAGGGATATCCGACGCCTATGTGGGCCGAGAGGAACAGAAGGAGCTTTAGGCGCCTGTCCACTTCCGATTCGGTCTGGAAGAGGAAGCGGGGACGTTCAGGGCGCCTCTTCTTCTTTTCCACGAGGCGGCTCTCCCCTTCCTCCGTCTCTACCAGGCCCAGCCTGATTGCGGCCTCCAGCCGCTTTCTGTAGGCCTCCTTGGCCTCAAAGGGGGTGAGGATCCTGGAAGAAGGGTGTTCGAGCATGAAAGTGGCAAGATCGTCGGAATCGGCGTAGACCACATTTATCTTTTCGCCGTTGATTTCCACAGTGGCGGCATATTTCCTGGAGTCGAGGGCCTCTATGAGGTCCATAGGAATTTTCTGCATCCCGAGTCCGGGAGCTATGGAGTCCAGGCCCAGGGCGGGCTCCCTGGAGATATCGGCAGGAAAGTCCTGGGCATGGGCCAAAGACTGGACGAAGTAGTTGGCCACGGCCAGAACCGGGATGTCTTCCTGCTCGAAGTGTATGCGTATCTTGGGTTCGTTTCCAAGCCTTAAACGGTAGGAGGCGAAGTCCTGGCTGTCCGTTTTTGGGGAGTACTCGGGCTGCCTGGACTCTATCACTATCCCCATGGCCGAAAGCTTCGCCCTGTCCCTCTGGAACTGCTTTGCAAAGGCGGCTTTAGCGGCCTGGTCGGCCAGCTCCCCGTAGGAGTCGGCGTAAGCTTTGACCCTCTGGGCGATTTGCCTGCTGGTGAGCCACTGCGGAAAGGCCGATGAGAGCACGGCCAAGACGTCCAGTTCGTGCTTTCCCCCTTTGTCCGAAAAGCGGCGCCTGCCGTTAGAGGTCCTCTGTGCCATCTGCTCCCAAATCCTCCGCTAAAAAAAGCAACTGCTTACAATTTTATGCTTTTTTTCGGGGCGATTAATGAGCCGACTCCACCCCCCGGTCCCCTACGAAAGAGCCGTCGGGCACAAAGTTCTTCTTCCCGTTGTCTTCGAGGAGGACGTTCCCGAAAAACGACACGTTCCTCCCGAATGTCCAGTCCCCCTCGATTTTCACGCTGGCCGCGGCGGCAAGGGAGGGGATAAAGGGGATGCGCTCGTCAAAGTCCGAGACGAGTTTGTAGTACCTCTTGTCCAAAATGATGCGGGGCAGGTGGTAGTCCCCGTCCTCCATCTCGTAGAAGTCGGTGAGGTGGAACCTGTCGGAGCGCATGACGAAGAGGTCCTCGGTGGTCTTTACGGGCAAAAACCTCGGCCTGTCCACTTCCAGGCAGGAAGAGGCGGGGAATTTGCTGATTATAGACCCCATCGCGGTTTCAAGCTGCACCACGGGGAGGGAAGAGGGATCGGTCGGATCCACGGTCTTTTTGTTCACAATGAGGGGGAAGTCGAACACGCCCCCGGCTTCCTCCAGCCTGTCTTTGAGGTCTTTGACTTTGATCCAGAGGTTGTTGGTGTTGAAGTACATGTGCCGGGAGATGTCGGAAGCGAACTTCGTGTCCTCGGGGGCGACCTGGCTCATTTCCCTGAGCACCAGCCTCCCGGAACGCCTGTCCCGCACGATTTGCCCCCCTTTGACGTCGGAGGGCGTGCGCCTAGCCACCTCCATCATGAAGGACGATGGGGAAGAGGCGAAATAGCTTGCGATCTTGGTGGAAGGCCTGGCGCCCAGGTTGTCGCAGTTGGAAATGAAGAGGTACTTTATGCCCCGATCCAACAGGAGGGGGAGGATGCCGGAAGTGTAGAGGACGTTGAAGATGTCCCCATGGCCCATGGGGCACCACTCGAGGGAGGGGTCCTTGGGCCAGAAAGCGGGCTCGCCGTCCGAAAGGAGCTTGGGCTCTCTGTTTTGCAGGATTTCGAGGGGGATCCCGTCCGGGTTGGAGAACCCCAGCTTTCCCACTTCGCTCAGGGTCAAAGGGGAAGTGTGGAGAGAATCCATGAATATCAGCGGGAACTGGGCCCCCAGCCTCCGCCTCGCGCTTTGGATCTGCCGGACGATGACGTCCAAAAAGGTGAGGCCCTCCCCGCCCCTCTTTGCCACGGGCAGGCTGGATTTAGGGGCCCTCAGGCCCATGGAGGTCCCAAGCCCCCCGTTGAGTTTGATGAAGGCGGTGCTGGCCAAGGCCGAGGGATCGGCCTTTTCCGAGACGATGTCGCGGACGCTGGGCACTTCCTTTAGAGGCTCTACGTCCTCCTCCCTAATCCAGTGGTCGCCATCCTGGCCCGAGAAGGCGCGGAAAAGGTGGCTGAAAGCGTCGATCTCGCTTTCCCTCTCCCCTTGGGCGCGCATCTTTTTAACGCATTCTTGTAGAGTCATAAAATCTCTTTTCTGACCGGCAAATCGGATATTTCTAGAATACAGGCATTTTCCGCCTTATTGCCATACGCTAGGCCTTTTTCTCTTTGATTTTCTGTTTAAAGGTTATGGGGCTTCCTTGGAATCCGAACTGGGAGCGAAGCTGCTTTTCAAAATGGCGAAGGTAGGAGGCGTCGAGCGGATAGTTGACAAAGAGTATGAACTGCGGGGGGACCGACGCCGCCTGCACTGCAAACAGGATCCTGGGCTGCTTCCCGGATCTCAGGGGGTGGGGGTGGGAGATCTGGAAGGAGGAGGCGAACTGGTTGAGCTGGTGGGTCGGGACCCTCTTGGATCTGGAGGAAAGGGCCTCTTCGGCCGCAGGGGCGATTTTTTGAACATGCCACCCCGTCATGGCCGAAGCGCGTATCTTTTCAGCCCAATAGGGAAGCACCGCGTCCCAGTCCTCGGCCGCGGCCTTTTCCTCCCTGTCGGCCCCGTCCCATTTGTTTAGGACTATCACAAGGCCCTTCCCGGCCTCCTCCACCCTGTTTACGACCTTCAAGTCCTGCTTGGAAAGGGGCCTTGAAGCGTCGAGGAGCGCCAGGCACACCTCCGACCTGTCTATGGCGTTTTGGCTGCGGATGAAGGAATAGTACTCTATCCCCTCGGCCATGTTGGGCCTGCGGGAAATGCCGGCCGTATCTATGATGAGCCAGGGCCTGCCCCCGATCTTCGCCACTTCGTCCACGCTGTCTCTGGTGGTGCCGGCCTCCCCACTCACGACCGCCCTCTCTTCTCCGGAGAGCCGGTTCAAAAGCGTGCTCTTGCCCACGTTGGGGCGCCCCACGATGGCCATTTTGGGAAGCCCTTCCCCGGCGTCCCTCTTCCTGCCCCCCTTGGCCTTGTCGAGGACGAGATCCAAAAGATCCCCCACGCCCCTGCCGTGCAGGGCGGAGACCGGCGCGGGCTCGCCCAGCCCCAGCTTCCATGCTTCCGCGACCGCGGCCTCTTGCAGGGGCGAATCGGCCTTGTTTACGGCGAGGATCGTTGGAACCCCGCTCCTCCTCAAAAGGGAGGCGATCTGGCGATCGAGGGTAGTCAGGGGGGATGCGGCGTCTACTGCGAATACGACGGCATCGGCCTTCTGCACGGCCATCCGCGTCTGCCCCAGAGTCCTCTCGGCGATTTCGCCCGGACCCTCGTTCCAGCCGGCGGTGTCCACGATATCGAGGCGCCTCCCCCTCCATTCGGTCCTCTGCACGACCCTGTCTCGGGTGGCGTTGGGAAGATCGGAGATTATCGAGCGCCTGGTGCCGCAGATCCTGTTTGCAAGCGTGCTCTTGCCCACGTTGGGGCGCCCCACGATGGCAATGCAGAGCGCCTCCTGGCCCTCCTCCTCTTCCGCCTCGGCCTGCTCATTGCCTCCGGCCTCTTCGATGAGGTTGTCTTTGTCGACCATGGAGCAGATGAGGGAGAAGACCTGATCTGCATCCATATGGGTGGTGTCGATCTCTATGACGCCCGGGGCGGGGGTGGCGAAGTTTGTGGTCAGAAGGTCTGAGGCGTCCCTGGAAGAGACGTCGTCTTCGATCCCCTCCCCCCTCCGGCGCTCGCGCCTTGCGGCCTTGGAAGCCGTTAGGAGCAGGCGCAGGTCCGCTTTGGGGGCGATGGCCGTCGTGGCGTCCCTCCCCTCGAGCACTACCCCCTTATGCTCCTTTTGCGCCTCGGCTATCTGGCGCCTGAAGAAGTGGTTGAGGATGTCTCGGATCTCCTTTATGGAGGAAAAGGCCGAGACGTTTTCAGACACTTCCCCGCTGCGCAGCTCTAAAGACACGTCCCGGCCTCCTATGAGCACCTTTGAGCCGCCTTCGGCGAGGGAAAGGCCGCCGTCGAAAAGGGAGAGGGTGGCGCGGATTTTTTCATCCTTCCCCGCTGCGCCTTTTTCCATGCTGTAGAGGCAGGCGGCGCGGTAGACGCCGCCTGTGTTCAAGTAGAGAAGGCCGTACTTTCCCGCCAGCATCTTGGAAACGGTGCTTTTCCCGACTCCAGCCGGGCCGTCAATCGCGATTATCAAATCCCACTTCCTTTTCAAGTTCTCCAACTTCCGCCCTTCCGAGCTCCCGGTACTGCCCTGGCTTTAGCCCTCCCAAAGAAACCGGGCCTATCCGGGTCCTGACCAGCCTTTCCACCCTGAACCCCGCTGCCGCAAACATCCTCCTGACGACCCTGTTCTTGCCGGAGTGCAGGGTGACTGAGGCTTCGCACTTGTGGCTGCCCTGCTTTATGATGCGGATTTTGTCGAACTTCTGCCAGCCGTCCTCCAGGAGGACCCCGCGTGAAGAGAGCCTCAGGGCCGCATCCCGCGGAAGGGGCGCGTCCAGCCGGACCGCATAGGTCTTTTCCACACCGTAGCGGGGATGGGAGAGCCTGTTGGCGAGCTGGCCGTCGTTTGTCATGAGGATAAGGCCCTCCGAATCGTAGTCGAGCCTTCCCACGTGAAAGAGCTTCGCCCTGCCTTTGTAATTCAAAGCGTCCCGGAGGGTTGGCCTGGAGGACCTGTCTTCCATGGCCGAGAGGACGTTTTTCGGCTTGTAGAGGGCGAGCACGACCTTCTCCAGAACAGGCCTCACCCTTGACCCGTCGACTTTCACCTTCTGATCGTAGGCGTTCACCCTGGCGCCGAGATCCGTGGCCAGGGCGCCGTCGACTTCGACCCTGCCCTCCTCTATGAGTTTTTCGCAGTCCCTCCTGGACCCCAGAGAGCAGAGGGCCAGGAACTTTTGGAGCCTCACGTCTTCCAGGCCCGGATCGCGCTTTTCCAAGTTCATTTTTTCCCCTGTGTTCAGATATGTATAGAGTGTATTACATTCCGATTTACATTTTTTAATGGTACATATTGATTGATTTGCATACAGCTCACAGATAAGGAAGTTTGATGGAAGAAAAAGCGCAAGAAGCCGGGCCGAAGCGGGGAAGGGCGGAAAGGAGGAAGGAAGAATCAGCCACTTCCGGAGAAAAGTTTTACTTTTCGAACCGGAAGTGGCTGAGGATCCTTGCCGAATTTGTGGGGACGTATTTCGTGGTCTTTACAATTATGGCCGCGACCTGCTGGATCACCCTGACGAGCCTCTCGCCAGTGTACCTGGGGATAGTGGCCTTCTGCGCCTATGCGGGGGCCGCGGCGGTATTCCAGGGGGTGTCGGGGGCGCACTTCAACCCCGCGGTGAGCTTTGCAATGGCGCTCAGCTCCCGCCTCTCTTGGCTTGACGCGCTCTACTACGCCATAGCGCAGATCGCCGGTGCCATAGCGGCTTCCGGGACGTTGTTCGGGCTTTTGAAGTTTATGCCCTCCGACCTCAACGTCACGACCCAGCAGTGGTGGGAGCTTTTGGCCAATACCTTTGATTCTTCCGCTTCCGACAGGATCAAGGTGGGGCCGGGCTTTGCGATAGTGATAGAGCTCATCTCGGCCTTCATCGTGATGGCCCTCGTGTTGAAGGCCGTCCGCTCTAACGGAAAGCCCCGCCGCTCCTACTTCTTCCTCTCAGCCCTGGGGTATGGCACTGCCACGATTTTGGCCAGCTTCTTTACGGGAGGGGGCTTCAACCCCGCCAAGGCTACCGGGGCCGCAATTATGGCCGGGGCGGCAGGCGTCCCGGGAGTGGGGGCGGAACTCTGGATGTTTTGGATTATCCCGCTCCTGTGCGCCGCCGTCTGCGCGCTCGTTAATACGATTTACTGCGGAATGGCGAAACCGGGCAGCCTTGAAAACCCTGCTGCAACGGAAGAAGCGGAGGAAAAAGGGAGAGAAAAGCCCCTCTTAGAGCATGAGGACGAGGTAGGAGCCGAGGAAGAGGGCGCCCAGGAAGAGTAGGATCGCGCAGTCCTCGGCGCGGCCGCGGGCCCTCCAAGGGCTCTTGCCTCCTAAAAAGATCCTGAAGACAAACGCCAGGAGCAAGGTGAAAAGCACCGTCAATACGGCGGCCAGGAGCAGCCCGAAAAAAGCCAGGCATGAAGCCAAGGCGAGCAGAAAGAAGGGGAAATAAAAGAGGGAGGCCAAAAAGGCCCCCCTCCTCTTCCCTTCCGCCTTTTTCACGCCCTCTCCGGAAACTGGATGAGGGTGCTCACGGGAATCTGGGAAAGGCGCTCGCGCCCGCCCTGACCTTTGAGCTCTATCAGAAAGCAGAATCCGGCCACTTTGGCATGCGACCTTTTGACCAGCCTTGCGGCCCCCACTGCGGTCCCCCCCGTGGCCATGAGGTCGTCCACTATAAGGACCCTGGAATTAGGCCTGATGAGGTTCTTTTCCACCTCTACGCTGGAAATCCCGTACTCCAACTGATAGTCCTCCCTGAGCACGGGGGGAGGAAGCTTCCCGCTCTTCCTGAAAGGCACAAAGCCTTTGCCGAGCCTGTCGGCCAGGGGGGCGCCGATAAGAAAGCCCCTGGCCTCCAATCCGCCCACGTAGTCGAACTCCGACGGAGGCACTGGGAGGGTGGATTCCAAGGCGTCGAGGAGGATCTTGTAGGCTTTGGCATCCGAAATGAGGGGCATGATGTCCCTGAAAACCACCCGGGGCCTGGGGAAGCCTTCGACAGAGCGGAGCTTGCCCATGAGGTAGCGGGCCGCTTCCTCCCCCACGGCTTTCACGAGGGATTTATCTGTCATTAATCCTGATTTTCAATCTTTGCCACTTTGTCTTGCGAAGGAGTTTCCGAGGAGCCGGACTCATCCATGAGGTCGATGTTTTCGACCTTCACCCCCTCTTCGCCGGAAGCCTCCACATGTTCCACGCCCTTTTCTTCAGGGGCGGGAGCCTCTTTCTTTGCGAGGGCCGACCCCTTCTTCTTCTTGGCCTCGGCCGCGGCTTCCTCGTCGCTCACGTATGCAGGGATCACCGGAGGCTTGACTATGGCCTGAATCCTCCAGCGGGACAGAGACCCTTCAGAATCTATCACCACCTGGTCGTGCCTGATGTCTATCTCCTTAATCGTCCCCAAAAGGCCGGATACCGTGGCTACGGGGTCGCCAGGCTTCAGGCTTTTGAGCCATTCCTCCTGGGTGTTGCGGGTCTTTTTCGAGCGGCGCATGGAGAAAATGGCGAAGATGATGAAGAGGACGATTATGGCGATAAAAAGCAAGTAATTCTCGCGCATGCTGTTTCCTTTTCCCTTTTTAAAACTCAAACCTTGGATGAGCAGCTAATCCCATGGTGGGAAGATTTCAATCTCACTTTCTTATGATAATACCTATAAACGGCATTGGCCCTCAACTCAGGAGGAAAACAGATCCCCCCTCCCGGAGCCCAAGTGCTCCCTCCCCTTCTGGGTTATGACCCTGCCCTTGCGGGTGCGGGCCATGAACCCCTCCCGTATGAGGTAGGGCTCCGAGACCGACTCTATCGTCTCCGCGTTCTCCCCCAGCACGGCCGCCAGGTTCTTGAGCCCTACCGGCCCCCCTCCGAACTGGTTCTCCAAGGCGGAGAGGAGGGAGATGTCCAGGCGGTCCAGGCCGGAGGGATCCACCTGGTAGATGTCCAGGGCTTTCTTGACGTCTTCTTTTCCCGCTTCCTCTGCATTTTCCACCGTCACCCAGTCGCCCACGCGCTTGAGGAGCCTGTTGGCGATCCTGGGCGTCCCCCTGGATCTGAGGGCCAGCTCCATGCAGGCTTCGTCGGTTATAGGTATGGAGAGGATTTCGGCCGACCTCTTTACGAGCTCCTTTAGATCTTCCGGCCTGTAGTAGTCCAGCCTCAAAGACAGGCCGAAGCGGGTCATGAGCGGGCTGGGGAGCATTCCTTCCCGAGTGGTTGCGCCTATGACGGTAAAGTGGGGAAGCGAAAGGGGGATGGAGGTCGCCCCGGGCCCCTTGCCCACCATCACGTCTACCCTGAAGTCCTCCATGGCGATATAGAGCATCTCCTCGGCCACCTTCGGAAGGCGGTGGATCTCGTCTATGAAGAGCACTTCCCCCTCTTCGAGGGAGGAGAGGATGGAGGCCAGGTCCCCCGGATGCTGCACGGCGGGGCCGGAGGTGATCCTGAGCGGCACCTGCATCTCTTCCGACACTATGAAGGCCAGCGTGGTCTTCCCCAGCCCCGGGGGGCCCGACAGGAGCACGTGGTCGGCGGCCTTCTTCCTCTTTTTCGCCGCATCCAAAAAGAGGCGCATCTGCCTCTTTATCTCGCTTTGTCCGATAAAGCTGGAAAGGGTGTGGGGGCGCAGCTTCTCGTCGCTGAGCTCTGAGGCCGCGTCCTTGGCGGCGAAGGAGAATTTATCGTCTTCAGGCATGTCTGTCCAAAATTTGCAAGCAGGCTTTCAGCAGCCTGGAACTGTCGGCCCCGGACAGGGCCTCTTTGGCTGAGCGGTATGCCGACAGGGCCTGGGGCCCCTTCCAGCCCAAGCCCTCCAGCGCTTCCACCACCCCGTCATCCGCCAAGGCGGAAGATTCTCCCAAGAGGGGCAGATCCGCGCCTTCAAGAGATGAAATGAGCCTGGACGCCGCCTTGGGGCCTATGCCCGGCACTTTGAGGAGGAGGGAGGCGTCCCTATTTCTGACGGCCGATGCCAAATCCGGCATTTCGATGTTCGACAGGATTGAAAGGGCCGCCTTGGGGCCTATGCCCGGCACTTTGAGGAGGAGGGAGAAAACCTCTTTCTCCCCGGGGGCGGAAAATCCATAAAGTCTGGGTCCGTCGGGGGAAATGTGGAGGGAGACGTACACCCGGGCGCGACTTCCCGCTTTCAGGCCTGAAAGGTCTCGCTCCGGCATATTGACTTCAAAGCCAATGCCAAGGCAGTTTAGGACCAGAGGGCCGGAGGCCGATTCCACCTCCCCTTCCAAAAAGGAAAGCACTTACATACCCCTTCCGCGCATCTTGTTCTTTGCAGCCTTGAACTTCTCGCTGGCTTCAATCCACTTCTTTTGTGCCTCGCTCTTGCCCGTATCCATGAGGCCGAAAACGGAAGAGTCTTCCGGATGGAGGATGTGGCATATGGCCTGGGCTAAAGCGTCCGCCCCATCGAAGGGCGAAGGAAGGGAAGGGAGGGAAAGAAACCTGGCCACCATCCTCTGAATCTGCACTTTTTTGGCCATCCCGTTTCCCGTCACAGCCAGCTTCACTTCGGTGGGGGTGTGCATGGCGGTCGGAAGGGAGTTTTGGGCGGCCACGAGCATAGCGAGTCCTGCCACCTGGGCGGTGCCCAAGACGGTATTGGTATTCTTTTGCGCGAAAACTTTTTCTATTGAAACTATATCGGGCCTAAACCCGGAGATCTCCCCCCTGAGACCCTCGTAAAGGCGCAGGAGCCTTTCTTCCTGCTTTTGCGAAGGGGAGGTGGATAAAACGTGCATCCCCACGAAGCGCATCTTGAGCCCCTGGGCTTCCACCACTCCAATTCCGCAGCGGGTAAGGCCAGGATCTACGCCCAGGACGAGCAAATTTACTCTTCGTCTTCCAAAAGCTGCAGGACTTCGGGGCTGGCGGTCCAGTTGGAGTAGATGTTCTGCACGTCATCCAGATCGTCAAGGGCGTCTATCAGACGGATGACTTTCTTGGCCGTATCGAAATCGAGATCCACCTTGGTGGAGGGAACGAGGGCCGTTTCGGCGGATTCGTAGTCAAACCCGGCCGCCTGCAAAGCCTTCCTGACAGAGATGAGGTCGGCAGGGGAAGTGGTGACGGTGTAGATGTCTCCGTCGTCCTCCACATTCTCTGCCCCGGCCTCCGCGGCTACGGCAAACAACTCGTCATAGTTCACATTCTCCGTCGGGACCTCTATTTCTCCCTTCCTCGAGAAGTTGAAGGCCACGGAGCCGGAAGACGCCAGAGATCCCCCGTTCTTTCCGAGAGTGCTCCTGACCTCGGCGGCCGCCCTGTTGTGGTTGTCGGTCAGGCACTCGATGATGAGGCCGACCCCGCCGGGGGCGTATCCTTCGTAAGTTATGGTCTCATAGTTCACTCCGCCGCCTTCGGCACCGCTTCCCCTCTTCACGGCCCTCTTTATATTGTCGGCGGGGACGGAGTTCTTCTTAGCCTTGTAGATCGCGTCGTAAAGCGTGGGGTTTCCGTCGGGATCTCCGCCGCCCTGCTTGGCCGCAATCTCAATGTTCTTGATGAGCTTTGCAAAAAGCTTGCCCCTCTTGGCGTCTATCGCTGCCTTCTTGTGCTTGGTAGTCGCCCATTTTGAATGCCCGGACATATTTCTCTCCTACTTAGCAGTTACATGTATGATTTTAGATCCTCTGCGGTATTAACCTGAATCTTGTCCTCGCAGGCCCTGCCGATGACGGAAACGGCTTTCTCCTTGGCAATGGCGTTCAGCTGCGTGCCGTCCCTGAACCTGAAGCTCACCGTCCCCTCTTCTTCGTCCTTTGGGCCGGCTATGAGCACGAAGGGGGCCTTGAGCCGCACGGAGTTCCTTATCTTCTTTCCAAACCTGTCCGAAGAGAAGTCCTTTTCCACCCTGATTTCTTCGGCTTCAAGCTCTTTGGAGATGCCCGAAAGGTATTCTTCATTTTGTTCCGTGACCGGGATGAGCAGGGCTTGGGTGGGTGCGAGCCATGCTGGGAGCGCCCCCGCATAATGCTCCAGGAGTATGGCGAAGAACCGCTCTATGGATCCGAAAAGCGCCCTGTGGATCATCACAGGTTCCTTATGCTCACCCTCGCGGCTTACGTATTCCAGTCCGAAGAGCCGCGGCTCGTTAAAGTCCAGCTGGAGAGTGGAAAGCTGCCAGAACCTGCCCAAAGCGTCCTTTATCTCGACGGAAATCTTCGGCCCGTAGAAGGCGGCGCCCTCTTCGTCAAGCTTCAAAGAGAGGCCGGATTCTTCGGCGACCTTGCGCAGGGTCCCCTCTGCCTTCTCCCAGGCTTCGTCAGATCCGACGTACTTGTTCGGATTCTTGGTGGACAGCTCCAAGTAGAAGTCTTTAAGCCCGAAGTCCCTGAGGACGGTGAGGATGAAGTTCAGGGTGTTAGAAAGCTCCTCCTCCATCTGCTCGGGGGTGCAGTAGATGTGGCTGTCGTCTTGGGTGAAGCCGCGCATACGGGTCAGTCCCTGCACCTCCCCGCTCTTCTCGTACCTGTAGACGGTGCCGAACTCAAACAGGCGCAGCGGAAGCTCCTTGTACGACCTCTGCCTGGACATGTAAATGAGGTTGTGCATGGGGCAGTTCATAGGCTTCAGGTAATAGTTCTGGGCCTGCCTTATAACTTCGCCTTCCTCATTCTTCAATTCGTCCAAGTGCATGGGGGGGTACATGGAATCTGCGTACCAGTTGAGGTGCCCGGAGGTCTTGTAAAGGTCCTCTTTGGTAACGTGCGGGGTCTGGACGAAAGAATAACCGTTCCTGCGGTGCTTGAGCCTCGAATAGTCCTTCATGGCCTCGATTACCGCCGCGCCTTTGGGGTGGAAGACTGCCAGCCCCGCCCCGAGCTCGGTGGGGAAGGAGAAGAGGTCCATAGCCTCTCCAAGCTTCCTGTGGTCCCTCTTGGCTACTTCTTCCCGCATTTTGAGGTAGGATTCGAGGTCTTCCTTGGTGGCCCATGCCGTGCCGTAGATCCTTTGCATCGAGGGATTCTTCTCGTCGCCCTTCCAGTAAGCCGATGCCGTGCGGAGGAGCTTTACGGCTCCGATTTTGCCGGTGTCCTGCATGTGGGGCCCTCGGCACAGATCCTTCCACACGACTTTTCCGGTTTTGTCCACGTTGTCGTACATGGTCAGGGGCTGGCCCTTCCTGTCCTCTATAAGCTCGAGCTTGTAAGGCTGGCCCGCCTCCTCTTTTTCGGCCTCTTCAAAGCTCACTCCCCTTCTTACGAATTTTTGCTTCTGGGAAATGATCTCCCTCATCTTTTTTTCGATCTTCTCAAGATCTTCCGGAGTGAAGGGCCTGTCGACATCGAAGTCATAGTAAAAACCGTCCTCTATCACGGGACCCACCCCAAGCTTCGCATCGGGATAGAGGTCTTGCACGGCCTGCGCCATGACGTGGGCCGCCGAGTGGCGCATGATGTTCAGGGCATCTTGGGAGGCGGGGGGGATGTCTTCCACTTCGTCTCCGTCTTTGAGTTCGGCAGACCAGTCCTTTACCTGCCCGTTTATCTTCGCCGCAGCGCATCCGGCTCGGCCAGAAAGAACGTCCTTAGCTTCAAGGGGCAGATTCACTTCGGCTTCCGACCCGTTGACTTTGATTTTTGCTTGTCCAGATTGAGACATGATGAAGATATTCCTCGGCTAGAAGATGGAGATCCTGTAAGGAGATATGAAAAGTGGGCGATGCAGGAATCGGACCTGCGACCCCTTCGGTGTGAACGAAGTGCGCTACCGCTGCGCTAATCGCCCTTAAAAAGTGGGCGATGCAGGAATCGGACCTGCGACCCCTTCCGTGTCAGGGAAGTGCGCTACCGCTGCGCTAATCGCCCAATTTGGTGGATGGGAGGTGGGTATGAGAGTCGAACTCATCTAAACGGTTTTGCAGACCGGTACCTAACCGCTTGGTTAACCCACCATGGTTTAAAAAAACCTTGAGCGGACAACGGGACTCGGACCCGCGCTCTCGACCTTGGCAAGGTCGCGCTTTACCAACTAAGCTATGTCCGCATGCGTTTTCCACGCGTCAATTATTCTATCCGAGGCATTTTTATAAATCAAGAGATGAACGGAGGAAAACGGCGCCGGATTGAAAATTCCGTGGCGTGTGATATTTTTTATGTGAGCGGGCTGTAGCGCAGCTTGGTAGCGCACCTCGTTCGGGACGAGGGGGTCACAGGTTCAAATCCTGCCAGCCCGACTTTTTTTCCCGCCTCTGCCTTTCTTTCCGAAAAGCCTTTCGTTCCTCCTCTTGTATTCATTGGGATCATGGCTCGTTAAGTGCCACTTGCCGCACCATTTGCACTGATACACAAACAGCGTCACACCTCTCTTGAAGTACGTCTCTTGGACTTCTTTCTGCGCTTGCGCGGCGGAGGCGTACATTATTTTGTCAGATACCTGGCAGCGCTTAGGTTCAAAGAAATACACTCATATCAATATAGACCCAAACGTGCGGGAGGGGATTTTGAAAGCGAGGAACCTGAATTGATAACAAAGACCGAGGAAGACATGGATCTAAGGAAAATCGCCGAGAGCGGGCAGGTGTTCCGGGCCAAAGAGTGCAGGCCAGGGCTTTACCGGTTTGTGCACCGCAATTTCGCCCTTTTTATTTCAAAAAAAGCTCCGGGAATGTTTGAAGTCTCCTGCACTCCAAAGGAGTGGGAGAAAGTCTGGATACCCTACTTTGACTTAGACGAAAAATACGATATTGATACTGATGCCTTTTCCAACCCCTACATCAGAAAAGCCGTACAGGCAGGGCACGGGATTAGGATTTTGAGGCAAGATCCCTGGGAATGCCTCATAAGCTTCATAATCTCGCAAAGAAAAAACATACCCGCCATAAGTTCGTGCGTGGAGAAAATGAGCGAAGAAAGAGGGGAGAATATAGAAACCTCCATGGGCACTGTAAAAGCTTTTCCCAAGCCCGGGGAGCTCAGAGGGGACCTGTCGCTCTTCAAGCTCGGCTACCGGGAAGACTATGTCAGAGGGGCGGCCGAAGAGGTGGCGGACGGAGAGCTGGATCTCTCATCGCTCTCTAAACTTGCAGATTCCGAGCTCAAATCAAAGCTGAAAGAGGTGAGGGGGGTGGGGGAAAAAATTGCAAACTGCGTCTCCCTTTTCGCCTATCACAGGACGGCCTGCGCGCCAGTGGACGTGTGGATAGAAAAGATTATAAAGGACTGGTTTGGCGGTGAGAATCCCTTCCCCTCCCTGGGGGAAAAGGCCGGAATAATCCAACAGTACCTCTACTTCTACGCTCGATCTATCTAGGTCTTCTGCTGGCCGCCTCGTTTGCTTTCGCCGCAAGCTCATCTATACGCCTCAGAAGCGGAGAAGGGGACGGCAAGTGGGCTTCCCCGTACCGGTTGAGCTGGGCTTTTTCTATCAGGAAATCAGCCAGCTTCGGATTCTTCGACAGCACAGGCCCGTGAAGGTAAGTGCCTATGGCGTTATTCACTATGGC